>CALRYE020000009.1:0-79888 GCA_943372275.1 Janthinobacterium lividum | reverse complement strand
CGTGGCCGCCTACGACGAGTCGATCACTGCGCTGGGCAATGCCGACCCGGCAACCGGCGCGCTGGCCGAGTTCCGCTGGATAGCGGGGACGGCGCCCGGCCAGGCCGGCGCGGTGGAGGCGGAGCTGTTCGATCCGGCCGTTTCGCTGGTGCCTGAGCCGCACAGCGCTCTGTTGCTGGCGCTGGCGCTGGCCATGCTGGCGTGGGCACGCCGGCGCCCCGGCTGACGGCTGCCGGGCTGCCGGGCTGCCGGGCTGCTGATGAAGCCAGACCGGACTGCATCACGTGCAGTCCGGGTTTTTTTGCTCGAGCATAGACGGTAAGGTATCGATATCAAATTGATCGATAAATCGCCCGCCGTCGCGCTTAAATCCGCGAAAACCGTCGTATCGTTGCCACATAAAAGCGTCAAGACAAAGAAATCGAACATTTCTGCGATGTTTTGTTATCGATCACAAAAATCCGAAATACAATCTCATTAGCCGTACCGCAATGGTTCAGGCCGCAATCCCACAATACCAAGAGGAAGCTATGAGGAAGACACACCAGCCGTACCGACGCGGCTACGCACCCGCCGCCCCACAATTCGCGCTCGCCATTCTGGCCAGCGCCGGTCTGCTCAACGCCAGCGCCGTGCTGGCGCAGGAAGTCGCCACGGCCGCTGCCGCTACAACCGATACGCCGGTGCAAACCGTGATCGTCACCGGCACCGTCGGCGCGACCGAGGCCCGGCGTGCCAACGTATCGTATTCGGTGGTCGACGCCAAAGACATGGGCAAGTTCACCCCGATCAGCGCCGACGACTTCCTGCGCGACATGCCGGGCGTGGTCGTCGAGAGCAACGACGGCGTGGCCCGCAACGAGTCGTTCACCCGCGGCATGACGGTGGGCACCGGCAGCCCGACCTCGGGCAACTTCTGGACCAGTATCCTGGAAGACGGATTGCCGGTGGTCGCCGTCAAGTTCAACAATTTCCAGGACAGTAATTTCTACCGGGCGGACATTACCACCAGCCGGGTCGAGTCGATCCGCGGCGGCTCGACCGGCACCTCGGTGGCCTCGTCGGCCGGCGGCGTGTTCAATTACCTGAGCGGTCCGATCCGGCCGGGTTCGGTGGTCCAGACCCGCCTGGGCATCGAAGGCGACGATCCGCACCTGTCGTGGAAGCAGGTCGACCTGTACCACGGCTGGCGCAACGAAAAGGGCGACTGGCGCGCCAGCGCGTCGGCCATGTACCGCACCGCCACCGGTGCGCGCGACCCCGGCTATGCGCTCAACCTGGGCGGCCAGCTCAAGCTGCGCGCCCAGAAGTCGTATCAGAGCGGGCAGGGCACCGGGACGGTCAGCATGACCTTCAAGCACCTCGACGACAGCAACTCGTGGGGCAGCCAGTTCACGCTGCCCGGCCATGGCTACCTCGACCCGGTGGCGGCGCCCGGCTTCAATCGCAGCCTGAACATGTTCATGCGCGGCGGCCAGCATTCGGTGCCCACCGAAGCGATCGACGGTCGTCCCGGCGGGCGCGTCGATCACAACCCGGAAAAACCGGCCGAGTACCGCCAGGACGCCTTCTGGATCAAATGGGACCACGAGACCGGCGGGCGGTGGAGCTTCAATTCCGCCTTCAAGGCTCAGGACAGCCAGGCCTACCTGCAGCAAGGCTTCTATGGCTCCGGTCCGTCCTCGCTGTGGAATGTCGACACCTTCCAGAGCGCTTTCATCACCAATCAGGCCACCGGGGCCAACGTAAGCCAGAACCTGAATCGCATGGCCGGCGTCTACGAGCTGTACGACCTGACCAGCGGCGCCGTGCGTGCACGCGTGCAGAACAATGTGGGCGTCGCCTCCGGGCTGAACTACCGCACTGGCGCGGCCTGTCCGGCGGGCGCGGCCGCCAGCCCGGCCCAGTGCGTGGTGTTCAGCAATCTGCCGAACGCCGACTACGACATCGCCGGTGGTCTGGTCAACGGCATCCAGGTGCCGGCGGGCAGCAACACCGTCAACCGCGACATTGTGGCGATCACCTCGTCCAACCTGGGCGTGCGCCGCTCCAAGGACCTGATGCTGCAGTTCATGGCCAACTACGCAGGGGATAATTTCAACCTGCAGGCCGGCATGTTCGCAGTACAGGCCGATCAGCGGCTGCATGCCTACTTTAACGGGCGCGGCATTTCGGCCTACGCCGACAATCAGGTGACCAACCTGGGCGTGCGCTACCTGACCAATAGCGGCACCTACCAGCTCAGCGATGAAGGCGGCTGGGGCCGTATCGGTGGCGGCAATATCGATGGCCTGAACGCGAATATCCACCGCCTGCGCCAGCGGAACATCGAGCCGATGCTGGGCGGCCAGTGGTCGCCCGGCAAATGGGACTTCAACGGCAGCTACAAAGGCACGCTGACCCTGGCCAAGACCTACGTGGTCCCGCTGGTCACCAACCCGGCCTCGCAAGGCGCGCAATCGCGCACCTACGGCGGCATCGATGGCGACCGCTACACCTGGTTCGACAACCAGAACTACGTGCGCGGCACGCCCGTGTCGGCTTCCAAGCGCGTCTATCTGAAAAACGTCAGCGCGTCGGCCGGCTACAACTTCACGCCGGCCCAGAAGCTGTACTACCGCTACAGCAAGGCCGGCAACAACATCGCCGGCATCATCAACCGCTACACCACCCAGTTCAACGCCGACAACCGCCCGCTGTATCCGCAGGCCGATCTGAAGCAGGACGAACTGGCCTACGTGTTCGGCACCGCGCGCCTGTCCGGCCAGCTGACTGCGTTTCGCACCGAACTGCTGCTGTGGCAGCAGCAGACCCCGGCCAGCCTGGACGACAGCACTTACATCGTCGAGTACACCGACCATTACGTCACCAAGGGCCTGGAGGCGTGGGCCAAGCTGCGCATCACGCCGAAGTTCGACTGGAGCAGCTCGCTGATGTATTCCAAGGGCCGGGCGATCGCCGTCGGTAATTTCTCGGCCGGCAGTCCGGGAGCGCAGGACGATGTGCTGACCACCGTCAGCGGCATCATGTCGCGCACGCCGAAATACGTGATCTCGAACACGCTGTCGTACGAGATGGGCGACTATCGCTTCAACCTGCGTCACCGCTTCATGGACCGCCGCAAGCTGAACAACAATCCGGCCGATCCCAACTACCTGCCGCAACAGCGCAATACCGACCTGTCGATCCAGTGGGCCGGTGTGCAGAACCTGCGCGTGTCGCTCGACATCCGCAACCTGTTGAACGACAAGTACATCGCCGCGTATGACACGGTGCTGCCGACGGTCACCGGTGTGACCAAGAGCGACATCTATCAGCAACTGCCCAATTCGGGCAGCTGGGTGAATGTCAATCCGCCGCGCTCGTTCTGGCTGACCGCCCGCTACGAGTTCTGATCGGGGACGCGATCAGCCGGGGCCGCATGGCGCCGCCCCGGCTGTCCTGCATGTGCCGCTTACGCCTGGTACAGCGCGGTCACCTCGGCCGCGCTCATGGCGCCGTGATAGATGCGCAGATCGTCGATCTTGCCGTTGAAGTAGGGATCAGCCGCATACTGCGAGCGCCCGATCCAGTTCTGGCCCGTCCATCCCAGCCGGAACGGCGCCAGCGCCATGGCCGTATTGGCTTCCAGCGCAGCGCCAACTGGTAGGTGCGCGCGATGTCGATGTACATTTGCGTGGCGTTCTGGCCGTCGCCGCCGCGGATGACCGTCACGAGAGGGCGTGGCGGCGCTTCCAGATGCGCGCGCCCGCTGGTGGTCAGGGCGTTCCAGCCGTTGACCCAGGGCTGGGCGCCGGCGGCGATCCTGGCGCGCATGCGGGTAAAGTCGGCCTCCGTGTGCAGCAGGCCGGGGTGGGTGAAGGCGCGTGCCGCTGCTGCCGCGCTACTGCTCATGCTGAACAGACGGGTTGGCGTGTCGCTGGACGAGGAAACGTCGCCCCCGCCGCAGCCGGCCAGTCCCAGCGGCCCGAGGGCGGCCAGTCCCAGCCCTCCGGCGCACAGGTTGCGGCGTTTAAGGGAAATGACACCTGATTTCTTGTCTGACATGTACTCCTCCATTGTGATTAATAACTGCGGGGTGAACCCGCTGGCGCGTGCGGACCGGGCTTCGACGTCCCGACGCCGCGCCCTCCGATTATGCGCGCAATGTTTTCGATAACACACGGGTATGACATTATTTGTTGGCATGGCAGGGCGCGTTTCCCGGGCCTTTTGCGATGGCGCAGGGCGTGGCCGGGCTGCGCGCCCTCGACAGGATGGTGCGGTATGCGATATCGTTATCAATTAGCGTGATCAATTCGCGGTCCGCGCGCCTGAACAGCTGGATGGAGGATGAGTGCCCAAGGGAAATGCAACACTGGAAGAGGTCGCGCGCACGGCCGGCGTCTCGGTCATCACGGCCTCGCGCGCGCTACGTGGCGTCGGCTATGTGGCGCAGGCGACCCGGCGCAAGGTACTCGATGCTGCAACCGAGCTCGACTACGCTCCCGACATGCTGGCGCAGCGCATGCGCGGCGGCAGCTCGCAGCTGATCGGCGTGTTCGTCAACGGCTTCGCGTCGATGGTGATGCACGAATTGTTGTCGAGCATAGACATCGAGGCGCGCCGGCTGGGTTTCGACCTGATGGTGTTCAATTCGCGCACCTTCGACGATCCCGGGCGCGCCAGCACCAGCGACATGGTCAGAAAGCTGTGCGACGGCTTGCTGATCGTGTTTCCCAATAATGAAGATGGTTTGTTGGCCAAGCTGGAACGCGCGCAGGCCCGTTGCGTGCTGATCAATTTCGCGGCGCGCCCGACCGAGCTGCCGGTGGTGATCGGCGCCAACCGTCCGGCGGCGCGCCGGGGCACCGAATATTTGCTGGCGCTGGGCCACCGGCGCATCGCCTTCATCGCCGGCAGTTCCTACACCGGCCAAAGCCAGGAACGCCAGCAAGGCTACGAGGAGGCCATGCACGCAGCCGGCATCGCGGTGGCGCCGGACTGGATCGGCCACGGCAATTTCGACCAGCCCAGCGGGATGGTGGCGGCGCAAAAACTGCTGGCGCTGGCCGAGCGGCCGACCGCGATTTTCGCCGGCAACGATGAAATGGCGTTCGGCGCCATGGACGCCATCGCCGCGGCAGGGCTGCGCATTCCCGAGGATATTTCCGTGGTCGGGTTCGACGACATCCACACGGCCAATTTCGTGCATCCGCGCCTGACCACCTTGCACCATCCATCCAAGGAAATCGCCGAACGGGCGGTCGGTGAACTGGTCGGCATGATCCAGAACGGCGTGGCGGGCGCGTCGCGCATCGAGCTGCCCACGCGGCTGGTGGTGCGCGACTCGGCAGGGCCGGCGCCCGCCGACGTTGGAATGTAGTTGCAAATACTGTACGATGGAGTTTGATCGATAACATCCATATACAGGGCCAATGGAAACCAAGCAAACTGAGGGGACGGGCAGCGCCACCATCTATGATGTCGCGCGCGAAGCGGGCGTGTCGGCGATGACGGTGTCGCGCGTCGTCAACGGCAGCGCCTCGGTCAGCGAAAAGACCAAGGCCAAGGTGCTGGAAGTGGTCGAGAAGCTGAACTACCAGGTCAACGTGGCAGCGCGCGCCGCGCGCGTGGGCACCTTGCGGGTGGCGCTCTTGCACAGCGGCAGCAGCCCGGCCTTTCTGAGTTCATTCCTGGTCGGCGCAATGGGGCAGTGCAACCTGCACGGGGCCCAGCTGGTGCTTGAACAGTGCGACGACCTGCGCACCCAGCGCAAGGCCATCGACAAGCTGGTGGCCGACGGCATCGATGGCATCCTGCTGCCTACGCCACTGTGCGACTCCAAGCCCGCGGTCAAGCATCTGGCGCAGATCGGCATGCCGGTGGTGGCCGTGGCGACGGCCCGCCCGGCGCCGGAAATGTCGGCCGTGCGCATCGACGACTACGAAGGCGCGGCGGCCATGACCCGGCACCTGCTCGAACTGGGTCACACGGACATCGCCTTTATCAAGGGCGACCCCGAGCACACGCCCAGCCAGCTGCGCTACCAGGCCTTCCTCGACACCATGCGCGATGCCGGCCACAGCGTGCCGGCCGACCGCATCGCCCAGGGCATGTACACCTACCGTTCCGGCTTGCTGGCCGCGCGCGAACTGCTGGCCCAGGCAACGCGCCCGACAGCGATTTTCGCCAGCAACGACGACATGGCCGCCGCCACCATCGCCGTGGCCCACGGCATGCAGCTGCAGTTGCCCGACGAACTGGCCATCTGCGGCTTCGATGACACGCCGGTCGCCACCTCGGTCTGGCCCCAGCTGACCACCGTGCACCAGCCGATCACCGAGATGGCGCGCGAAGCGGTCACCCTGCTGCTCGAGCATATCCGCGCCCGGCGCGCCGGCAACACCTTCAAGCCACAGCACCGGGAGCTGCCATTCACCGTGGTGGCGCGCGAATCGACGCAGTCGGTGTTCTGACGCGCTTTGAATCGGGCCGCAGCCAGTGGCTCGACGCTCGCTGTTCGTGGCGGGGCGCCAGCACGCCCCCGCCACCATGCACCTGTCGCGAACAAATAATGTCCCTGTCGCATGGCCTTACTGCGCCTGCAGGTAGCGTGACGTCAAAATCAGAATGAATATGATATTCGTTGTCATATCCGAAAATTAAGGATATTCTTCAATTTCCGGCCTGTTTGGAGACAAAGTCCGGTATGGCGAGCGTCAACGGTCGATTCTGAGCCTGTCGTTGCTGCTTTCTTGGCCTTGAACCATAAAAAAGTAGGACAAAATATGATAACGGTATCATGCACTCCGCTAGAGAGTATTGCAGTACCCGCCGTGGCTGGTTGTACGTCCAACACGGGCGCAGTCCCGGCCCTGCGCATTGCGCTGTGCTGTTTCGCCACACCTTCGGAGGTAAGCCACGCTGAACGCATGCAGGCATCGCTGGCAGTGCGCTTCATGCAACAGCAACTGGCCAGCCTTGGCGCCGAGATTGCCTTGCTCGCGCCAATGAATGGGGATCACGCGCCATTGATCGAACGGCTGGGGAGGGGAGACGGCATCGATGCGCTGGTGGTGTTGCCGACGTTCTGTCCGTCGCCGTCGGCCCTGGCCGCTGTGCTCGACGTGGCGGACCGGCCCGGACTCGTCATGGCCCTGACGACCGCAGGCGACGACGAGGACGAGCCGCTCGACTGCACGGACACGTCGCCGGCCTCGCTGGTCGCTTATACGCAAGCGGCCACCCTGGCCGATGGCACCGGCATGGGCCGGAAGTGGATCGGCGGCGGCCTGTTCGACGTGCGAGCCTGGTACGAAGCAGGGCAGTGGATGGCAGCCTTGTCCACCTCGGCTGCACTGGCCCATGGCCAATTCGCATCCCGCGCTGAAGCGCTGCCCGTTGCCGTGCGCGACGCCAGCGCATGCTACCCCAACTGATAGCTGACCGTGCGAGGCAGCGGCGACGTCGTGACGGTGGTGAATTATGTTGACGCTTGCCGCGCGCTCGGATATGTTATCGATAACTGCCGCAGTTTGCCGGCAGCGTCCAACAATGGAGACATGAATGAGTGTAGAAACGCCAAGCCGTGCGCGCCGCGCGCGGCCGGTGCTGACGATGTGCAGGACCATCCTGGCCGGCATGTGCATCCTGCTCGGCCACAGCGCCGCCAGCGCCGCCGCCAGCCAGCTGCAGGTGTTCCCGTTTCCCCAGCCGATACGCTACACCCACCACAGCGACGATTTCACCGTGCGCGTGCGGGTGCCGGGCGGGCAGTGGCAGGATTTGTACGAGTATAAGGTCAAGGTCGATCTGGATACCCAGCAGCAAGCCTCGATGGTGCATTTCAACTTCGACGGCACCGTCGAAGTGGCGATCCAAAAGAACAACGGCCGCGTTGACGACGTCGCCGTGCGCCCGGCCTCGCGCAAGCTCAAGCCTGTGGTCAAGGACAACATCGCCTACCTGACCCTGACGCGCGCCGAAAACCTCAGCATCGAATTCGACGGCGACCGCCTGCACAATCTCCATCTGTTCACCCATGCGATCCGCAAAGACATGCCGGCCGTGCCGGCCACGCTGACCACGTACGACATCGGCGTTGCCAAGCCGCCCGACCTGACCGAGGCCATCGTGCACTTCGGGCCCGGAATCCACGAAGGCGAATTCCGGCTGCGCTCCAACACCACGGTCTACGTCAACGGCTCGGCCATCATGAAAAGCCCGCTGATCGTCGATGGAGTCGAGAACGTCAAGGTGATCAGCGACGGCCTGTTTTATGGCACCGACAAGATCATCATCCGCAATGCGCGCAATGTGCTGGTCGACGGCCCCATCTTCATCAATCAGCCCGAAGGCACCATGCGCTGTATCGCCTCCCAGGATGTCGAAGAGCGCAGCATCCGCAGCATCGGGGCCGGCCGCTGGTCCGATGGTCTCGGGCACTTCAGCTGCAAGCGCGTCAAGATTTCGAACAGCTTCATCCGCACCTCGGACGACGCCGTCACGCTGTACAACCATCGCTGGGATATCTGGGGCGACACCAGCGACGTGGAGGTATCCGGCACCACGCTGTGGGCCGACGTGGCCCACGCGGTCATGATCGGCATCCACGGCAATACGCCCACCCCGGCGCACCCCAAAGCCGAGGTGATCGAGCGCGTGCGTTTCCACGACATCGACATCCTGGGCCATGACGAAGACGAGGCCGAGTACCAGGGCGCGATCGGTATCCTGGCCGGGGACGACAATCTGGTGCGCGACGTCACGTTCGAGAACATTCGCGTGGAGCATATCGAGGACGGCAAGCTGTTCAATCTGCACATCGCCTACACGCCGCGCTGGAACACCAGCCCGGGCCGTGGGATCGAGGACATCAAGCTGCGCAACATCCACTTTACCGGCCGCGGCTCCCCCAGCGCCTCGGTAATCTACGGACACAGCCCCCAGCACATGGTGCGCAACGTGCTGATCGAGAACGTGACGGTGGGCGGCAAACGCATTACCGGTCCCGACCCGCAGCTGCTGCACATTGGCCCGCATGTCGATGGGGTGACGTTCCGCTAGTTCGCAGCTTTCACGGGCAGTCCCATCCATCAGAAATCCGTGCCTGGCGGGTGGTGCTGTCCTCATCACCCCCCCCGATAGCACCGCCTGTTGCCCTTTAGGTAACAGCTGCGTACACTGAGCCTTTCCAGCATCCGCTGTGGTGAAAGACGACCATCGGCGTGAAACGCATGTTTTAGCAGCCGAGTGGACGGCTTATCTGGCACCAGCACATGGAAATGTAGCTCATGAATAGCGATTTCATCACTTCTGTTCCCTATCTTTATACAGAACGACTCACGCTCCGGGAATATCGCCGGGAGGACTTCGACGGGTTCGCAGCGCATCTGGCCGACCCGGTCAGCGCGGCCCACATCATCCCGGCTGACCGCCATGCCGCATGGCGAGTCTTCTGTTCACAAGCAGGCCTGTGGCTGATCCATGGAGCCGGATGGTGGTCTGTCGAGGAAACGGAGACAGGTCGACTGGTCGGGAATGTTGGCGCATTCTTCCGCGAGGATTCCACGGTGATCGAGCTTGGCTGGAACACCTACCGTGCCTGTTGGGGCCAGGGGTACGCCAACGAAGCTGCTGCGGCAGTTCTGAAGCATGCGTTCGAGATCCGACACGAGCCGAAAGTCCGGGCGCTCATCGGTGCAGCCAATGAATCATCGCTGCGCGTTGCCAAGCGCCTTGGCCTGACGTATGAAGCGGAAACTGAGGTGTATGGTAAAGCGGTCGGTATGTATACGCGCACACCGGCGGCCATAAGCGGTACCTGAATGTAATCGTCTGATCGCCCATTTCAGTGCTGCTGAGAGGCGCTGGCATCGCTCCAGCGAGACAAGGAGATCTGCGTGCAGAGAAAGTGAAGAACTTCATACTGTCTGGGAAGCGTGGAGATTGAGGGTGCCCAAAGTGAATCTGACCTATTTGCGACTTGTATTCGCGCTGCAAGCCCTAGCATTGGCAGCCTACGCCTTTATGTTGGAAAGGGTCGAAGCTGCTCAAAGCATACCCCGTATTGAATTGTTCGAGCGGCCTCATAACCTGATGTACCTTGTTGACTACGAGAAGGACTTAGCTCGCTTGTCAGGACTCTGTTACGGCATAGCGTTTGCCACACTTATCCTTGCAATCGTGATGCGGCAAGAACTTCGCCGCGGCAATTTGCAAGCGAAAGTTCTCTTATTCGCAATATTCCTCGTTCCAATGGTTGTCAGTATATTAGGGCGGCACCAGCAGCTGTGACGCTACCGTGCGGTTGATTTGTACGATACGATCGTTCATGAACACTGGGCGCCAGCCGCTTGCCGATGTTTCCAGCTCCTAGAATGCCGATTTTCATGTTGGTTTCTCCGTATAAGTTGACATGCTTAGTTTGCAGCAGGGTGCCCCAGTGCTTCCAGCGTGCGATAAAGCTCGCCGATGCCAGCATCAAAAAGCTCGCATGCGGCTTTGATCTGGCCATTGACCGCACGGATCTCGGTTTCGATCGCGCGGCTTTCCCGGTGATGTCGACTAACACGCGCCGTTCAACGGTCGTATCGCGGGTACGGGTCGCCATGCCGACCGCCTGTAATTACTTGTGCAATGGGGTAAGCGTGCCCGTGTCCATCCCCGTAGGGCTCCCAACTCGCCAACGGTTCGGGGAGCGCCGTTCAGTTGTTCAAGGATCACGAGATACTGCGCGAAGGTGAGCCCCAAAGGCTCTAGCAACGGCCTATGCATGCGCATAACGCGATTGGCCGCGCCGTTCAACGCGAAAGACAACTGCACTTCGATGCATTCGACCTCCGCTGCAGGCGGCTGGCGCGGCTCTAACCGTGTAGCACAGTCGCGTGTCAGCGCATTGGCCTTTCGAACGAAAGTAGGATGCGGTGGTGGAACACAAATACAACAGCAAACTCGAAAATACGTAAGAAGTTTTGTGTTGCGACAGGTTTCGATATAGACTTAATTACACTGTACCCCATAGAGTTTTCGCGATGTCTTTCGATATATGGAAATCGAAACCTTTGCTGGGTCGGGACAAGAGTCATACGAAATAAAACGAAAACGCCAATGCACCGATACCGGCCAGCCCGGGCCCTGACCGGTATCCGCATTCGCCTGCGCTGCTCCAACAACTTCTAAGGAACCGTTTAATGAGTTCTCACCTGCAACGCCGCTCGCACGCCGACAGTCACTCTCGCTTCGTGCTCAATCCCGTCTTGAAGCCATTAACGTCCGCCTGCCTGCTCGCGCTGGCCACGCTGGCCGCGCCGGCCCGCGCCCAGGAAAGCGCCCAAGCAAGCGCCCAGGTCAGCGCCGCTACGTCCGATACCGACAAGCTCGAGCAGGTCGTCGTGACCGGCACCCGCGCCAGCCTGCAGCAATCCCTGGCGCTCAAGCGCAACGCCGCTGTCGTGCAGGACAGTATTAGCGCAACCGAGCTGGGCCGCTTCCCCGACAACAACGTGGCCGACTCCCTTAGCCACATCACCGGCGTGTCGATCTCCCGCACCGCCGGCGGCGAAGGCCAGAAGGTCAGCATCCGCGGCCTGGGCCCCGACTACACGATCACCACCTTCAACGGCCGCCTGCTCGGCACCGACAGCGCCGGGCGCTACTTCGCGTTCGATGTGCTGCCGGCCGACGTTATCAGCGGCGCCGACGTGGTCAAGTCGACCCAGGCGCAATTGATCGAAGGCGCCATCGGCGGCCTGGTGAACCTGCGCTCGGCCAGCCCGTTCGACCAGAAAGGCCAGCGCGGCCTGCTGCGGGTCGAAGCCGACCGCAACGAGATGAGCAGCCTGAATGGCAAGAAGTTGTCCGGCACCTATAGCAACACCTTCGGCAGCAAGGTCGGCGTGCTGCTCGGCGTGGTGTACGCCAAGCGCGACGTGCGCACCGACACGGCCGGCAACGACGGCGGCTGGTCGCGCAACCCCATCCCCAGCGACCCGAGCCAGTTCTGGGAGTATGGCAACACTTGGGGCGGCGCGATCGATCCCAACGGCAACGGCAAACTCGATGCCAATGAAGAAGGCCTGATCGGGCCCGGGCAGTTCCGTTTCGGCTCCATCATGGAAAAGAAAGAACGGCTGGCGGTGTCAGGCAAGCTGGAGTGGCGCCCGCGCAGCGACGTGAAAGTCGTCCTCGACGGTTTCAAAACCCGGCTCGATTCGCCCCAGGTCGGCTACCAGCTCTCGTTCTATCCTCTGTATGCGCCGGGTCGCTGGTCCGACATGAAGGTCAACAACGGCGTGGTGACCGACCTGACCTTGTCCAGCGCCGATCCCGAGCTGCGCCTCAATCCCGAAATCCTCAACAAGACCGAATACCGCGTGGTCGATACCGCGATGTACGGCGTCAAATCGGACTGGCAGATCTCGCCCACGTTCAAGGTGTCGGGCGACCTCTACGAGTCCACCTCCAAGCGCCACTCGGGCGGCAACGACAGCTACGTCGTACTGCGCATGAACCAGCCCAACACTACCCGCATCCAGCTCAATGGCGGCACCGTACCGGACGTGAAGACCACGCTGGCCGACGGGCGCGACCTGCAAAGCGGCCTGGCGCAAGGGCTGTTCAAGGCCACCGACTTCAACACCCACTACTACAGCCGTGCCGGCGACAACATCGACGACCGCATCGGCGGCGCCACCGTGAATGCCGAACTGAAGATGGAGCGCTTCCATATCGAGCAGCTCAAGTTCGGCCTCAGCCAGACCAATCGCAAGAAGTCGCGCGACATGATCAACAACGCGTTCAATGCGGGCCAGGATCACTACTCCGGCCAGAACGCGATCAATGTGGGCGCGCTGGGCGGCAATGTCATCAACCAGACCCTGAGCCCGAGCGGATTTCTGTCTGACGTGAGCGGCAACTTCCCGCGCAGCTTCCTGGGCTTCGACGTGGCCAACTACGCGCAGGCCCTGCAGTCCTACGACGGCAAGCCTCGCCCGGGCGGCGGCGTCTACAGCTCGGCCCTGTCGGCGCCGGCCTGGAACCCGCTGGAAAGCTACCGCGTCAGCGAAAAGACCACGGCCGCCTACGTGCAGGCCGATCTGGCCGGCGAGCGCTGGAACGCCGACGTCGGCGTGCGCTTGGTGAACACCAAGACCACCTCCCAGGCATGGGACGCGAAGATCAACGACATCGTGGAAAACGGCGCGTTCAACTACACGGCCGTCTACGCCGCACCGTCCGCCGTGCAGCAGAAGTCCAGCTACACGTTCGCGCTGCCATCGTTTAACTTCACCTACCTGATCACGGACGCGCTGCAACTGCGCGTAGGCGCCGCCAAGACCATGGCGCGCCCGTCGGTGGACAAGCTGGCCCCGTCCAGCACCACCGCCAGCATCTCGTGGGGCGACTTCACCCAGATCTACGGCGGCAATGCGGAGCTCAAGCCGTACACCGCGCGCCAGGGCGATGTGTCGCTGGAGTGGTACTTCGCCAAGGACTCGGCGCTGACGATGGCCATCTACCAGAAGAACATCAAGAACCAGGTCACCAGCCTGTGGCTGTCGGGCCAGGACATCGGGGCGCCCGGCGGGCGGCTGTTCAACGTGCAGCGCCCCGTCAACGGCGACAAGGCCACCGCGCGCGGCGTCGAGGTCGGCCTGCAGCACCTGTTCCAGAACGGCTTCGGGGTGCGCGCGCAGTACACCCGCAACCAGTCGAGCAGCTGGGTGAATGGCACGGAACGCCCGCTCGAAGGCATCGCGCCGGCCACCGCCTCGCTGGGCGTGCTGTATGAGCGTGGTCCATGGAGCATGAGCGCCACGGCCGACTACACCGATGAATTCGTCACCGCCACCAACGTGATCGGCGCCGGCTTCAACGAAACGGCCAACGCCGTGACGTGGCTGACGGCCTCGATGGCGTATGAGGTGACCAAGTCGCTGCGCATCAGCATCGAAGGCAACAACCTGACCGATGCGGTGCAGGCGCCCAAGCTGGGCAACGGCACCATCAGCCTGCCCAACGGCTATTATCGCTACGGCCGGTCGATTACCCTGGGTGCGAGCCTGAAGTTCTGATCACCACCGCCCTGGAAACCATCGTCCACCCGACGATGGTTTTTATCAGTTCTGCCGCACTAACGACCAATGGAATCTTGATGCGATCTTTTGCCTTCTCCTTTGCCGTCCTGCTCTCCGGGACGGGTTTTTTTTCCGCGCATGCCGCCGATGCTCCCGGCTACACGATGGCCGACTACGCCAGCGTGCCGAAGGTCGATGTGCACCTGCACCTGCACGATGCGGCGCCGGCGTTCATGCAAGCAGCCAAACGCCAGAACTTCAAGGTATTGACGATCAACGTCGACTACCCCGACTTCCCGCCGCTGCATGACCAGCAGCGCGTGGCGATCGAACTGAAACAGCAATTCCCACAGGATGTGGCATGGGCCGCCAGCTTTTCCGTCGATGGCTCCAGCCAGCCGGCCTGGCTGGCCGCCACGCGCCACCGCGTATCCCAATCGATGCAGGCCGGCGCCGTGGGCGTCAAGGTGTGGAAGAATATCGGCATGAACCTGCGCGACGCCGACAAGCAGCTCGTCATGATCGACGACGCCCGCTTCGCCGCGCTGTTCGACGATTTCGCCCGCCAGGGCATCCCCTTGCTGGGGCACCAGGGCGAGCCGCACAACTGCTGGCTGCCGCTGAACAAAATGACGGTCATTAACGACCGCAAGTACTTCCAGGCCCACCCGCAGTACCACATGCATCTGCATCCCGAGATGCCCAGCTGGGAAGCGCAGATGGCCGCGCGCGACCGCATGGTGGCGGCGCACCCGCAGCTGCGCTTCATCGGCGTGCACCTGGCTTCGCTGGAGCGCGACGTCGACGAGCTGGCCGCATTCCTCGACAAATTCCCCGGCGCCGTGGTGGACGCCGCCGCGCGCATCGGCCAGCTGCAGTACCAGAGCCAGAAAGACCGCGAACGCGTGCGCGCCTTCTTCATCAAGTACCAGGACCGCATCCTGTACGGCAGCGACATGGCGCAAGCCCCGGGGAAGGACGGCGCCGCGCTGGGCCGCGAGGCCGAAGGCGTGTGGCGCATGCACTGGCGCTACTTCAACACGGCGGAGTCGTTCAAGGTGGCCGATCTGGCCCAACCCGTGCAAGGGCTGGCGCTGCCGCGTGAAGTGGTCGACAAGCTGTATCGCACCAATGCCCAACGCGCCTTTCCCGGCGCCTGGGGAGGTCAGCCATGACCGCGCGCCGGGCATTTCTTCAGTGGCTGGGCGCCGCGCCACTGGCCGCGCAGCTGCCGCTCGCTCAAGCGGCCGACGGCAAGGGCCATGTGCGTGTGCAGGACAGCGCCGTAGCGCTGCAGTTCGACCAGCAGATGCGCTGCCGCGTGGTCAGCCTGGCGGGCAAGCAGCCGGTGCTGCTGACCGGCTTCGACGTGAGCGAGCACCTGGTTGTCAAAGGCAAGCCGCTCGGCCGCTTCACGATGTCCAAGGCCGACCCGGCCCGTGCCGCGACGCCGTTCGGCGCCGGCCAGGCGCTGCGCCTGACCGGCAGCGCCCGGGAAGGCGTCCAAAAGCGCGTCACCGTCACGCTGCTCGACGAGCATCCCGGCGTGGCATTGCTGGAAGTGAGCTACGTGAACACGGGCGACAAGCCGCTGGTCATCGACGCATGGGTGACCGGCGCGCACCGGCTGGCCGCTGCGCCGCGCCACGCGGGCGGCTACTGGACCTATTCCGGCGCCAGCCACGCCGACCGGCGCGACTGGGTGCAGCCCGTCAAGCGCGGCTTCGAGCAGGGTAACTTCATGGGCATGAACGCGTCCGACTACGGCGGCGGCACGCCGGTGGTCGATGTCTGGCGCCGCGACGTCGGCTTCGCCATCGGCCACCTGGCCCTGCAACCGCAGCTGGTCGCGCTGCCCGTCAAGGCGGTGGGCGACCAGGTCGACGTCGCCCTGCGCGGCGACGTGGCGCACACGCTGGCGCCCGGCGCCACGCTGACCACGCCGCTCAGCTTCATCGCCGTACACCGGGGTGACTTCTACGTGCCGCTGGAGCGCTACCGCATTCTGATGGCCGCGCAGGGCATGATGGCCCCCGAACCGCCGCAAAGCGCCTACGAGGCGCAGTGGTGCGCCTGGGGCTACGAGCGCGACTTCTCGCTCGATTACGTGCGCGCCACTTTACCAAAAGTGCAGGAGCTGGGCTTCAAGTGGGCCGTGCTGGACGACGGCTGGCAGGTCAAGACGGGCGACTGGACGCCGGACCTGGCCAAGTTCCCGCGCGGCGCGGCCGACATGAAGGCGCTGGTGGCCGACATTCACGCGCGCGGCATGAAGGCGCGGCTGTGGATCGCGCCGCTGGCGGTCGCCCCCGGCAGCGACGAGCTGCACCAGCACACCGATCTGCTCCTGCTCGACAAGAACGGCGCGCCCCAGGCCGTGACGTGGTGGAACTGCTTCACCCTGTGCCCCGGCTACGACAAGACCCAGGCGCGCCTGGCCGCGACGATCCGGATGATCTTCGCCGACTGGGGCTTCGATGGCCTCAAGGTCGACGGCCAGCACCTCAACGGCGTGGCGCCGTGCTTCAATCCCAAGCACAATCACCAGCGCCCGGAGGAGTCGGTCGAAGCCGTCGCGACGCTGTACAAGGTCATGCACGACACGGCCCATGCGGCCAACCCGGAAGCGGTGGTGGAAGTGTGCCCCTGCGGCACCAGCTACGCCTTCCACAACATGCCGTACATGGACCAGGCGCCGTCGTCCGATCCGCTGTCGAGCTGGCAGGTGCGCCATAAAGGCAAGACGCTGAAAGCCTTGATGGGCCCGTGGTCGGCCTACGCGGGCGACCATGTGGAGCTGAGCACGGGCGGGCAGGACTTCGCCTCCAGCGTCGGCATCGGCGCCGTGGTGGCCACCAAGTTCACCTGGCCGGTCGACCCTAAGCCTAAAGACTCCTTCCTGCTGACGCCCGAACGCGAGGCGCACTGGCGCCAGTGGGTGGACCTGTACAACAAGCAGCGCCTGGCCGAAGGGCGTTACCGCGGCGACCTGTACGACCTGGCGTTCGACAAGCCGGAAACCCACGTGGTGGAGCAGGGCGGCGCCATGCACTACGCGTTCTACGCCGACCGCTACGACGGCATGGTCGCGCTGCGCGGCCTCGGCCCGGGCGTGTGGACGGTGCAGGACGCGCTCACCGGCAAGGCCCTGGGCCAGGTGACGGCCGCCCGGCCCACGCTGCCCCTGCGTTTCACGCATAGTCTGCTGATCGAAGCGCGGCCGCTGGGCGTCGACGGCGCCGGCGCGCTGCCGGTCGCCTTCGCCGGCAAGGTGGCGCAGGTGGCGGCGGACGGCTTCCCGCGCGCGGCGCAATGGGCCGCTGCGCCCGCGACCTTCTTCCGCCACGACTGGCAGGGCAAGCCGCTGGCCGGCCCCCAGTCGACCCGGGTGCAGCTGCTGCGCGGCGCCGGTCACCTGTACCTGCGCTTCATCTGCAAGTTCGAGGCGCTGAGCACGTTCGACCGCGCCGGTTCCACCACCGACATCTGGCCGCTGTGGGAGCGCGACGTGGTCGAGGTGTTCCTGCAGGCGCCGGAGCGCGCCGGATTGAACAGCTACCGCGAGGTGGAAGTGGCGCCCAATGGGCTGCTGCTGGAACTGGCCGTCGAGGCGTCGGGCAAGAAGCGCATCGTCGGCGAGAGCCGCGCCCGTACCCACATCGATCAGCAGAACAAGGTGTGGACGGCCGAACTGGCCGTACCGATGCGCAGCACCGGCGGCGCCGCGGATGGCTGGCGCCTGAACCTGTTCCGCGTGGAAGGCCAGCAGGGCGGCGGCAGGCAGCGCGTGCATTCCGCCTGGAGCCCGACCCGCACCGCCACGCCCGACTTTCACATCCCGGCCGCTTTCGGCCGTCTACTGAGCGCCACATGATTATTCAACGCCTGATTCCTCTCGCGCTGCTTGCCGCCTTCTCGGCCCAGGCCCAGCAACCCCTTGCGCCCACCGGCCGCTGGCAGCACCAGCAAGTCGGCACCTCGCCCACGCCGCCCATGGGCTGGTCGAGCTGGAACGCTTTCCGCGTCGACATCACCGAGCAGAAGGTGCTGGACTCGGCGCAGGTCATCGTCGACTCGGGTCTGGCCGCGGCGGGCTACCGCAACATCAATGTCGACGACGGCTGGTGGCTCAAGCGCCGCACGCTTGACGGCCGCCTGCTGGTGCGCACCGGCTTGTTCCCCAGCGCGAATGTCGGCGCGGGCAAGGACTCGTCGCTGCGCCCGTTCACCGACCGTATCCACGCCATGGGCCTGCGCGCCGGCCTGTACACCGACATCGGCCGCAACGCCTGCTCGCAGGCGTACGACGCCGACAGCCCCAATCTGCCCGAAGGCACGCACGCCGAGCGCGAAGTGGGGCTGATGGGCTTCATGAAGCAGGACGTGGCGCTGTTCTTCAACGAGTGGAACTTCGACTACCTGAAAGTGGACGGCTGCGGCCTGTCGTCGTACGGGCGCGAGCGGCCGCACGTGGCCTCGGGCCAGTACCGCGAGTACACGCCCACCATCGTCGAAGGCAGCATCAACCAGTCCGACATCGAGGGCACCAAGCGCCTGTACGGTGGCCTGAAACGGGCGCTGGACGAGGTGCGCCCGCGCGGCGACTACATGCTGTCGGTGTGCCTGTGGGGCACCGTGAACGTGCGTAGCTGGGGGCAGGACTACGGCACCATGTGGCGCAGCAGCCGCGACATCTGGAAGGGCTTCTCCCAGATGGTGCACAACTTCGACAGCGTCGCCACGCGCGAGTTCTACGCCGGCCCCGGGCGCTGGAACGACCCCGACATGCTGGAGATCGGCAATGGCGACTTCGGCGACAACGACCTGCTGGCGGCGCGCACCCACCTGGGCCTGTGGGCCATCGTGGCCGCGCCGCTGATGATCGGCACCGACCTGTCCAAGGCGTCTCCCGCCATCGTCGACATCCTCAAGGCGCCCGAGGTGGTGGCCATCAACCAGGACCCGGCCGGTCACCAGGGCGTGATCGCCTATGCCGACAGCGACCGCCAGATCCTCGTCAAGACGCTGGCCGACGGGCGCCGTGCGGTGCTGCTGTTTAACCGCACGGGCGCTGCCGCCAAGTTCACGCTGACCGCCGAGCACCTGAAGATGGATGCGGCGGCGCCGATCGCGCTGCGCGACGCCTGGGCGCGCGCCGATGCCGGCAGCTTTACGGGCAAGCGCGAGTTCGAGCTCAAGCCGCGCGAAGCGCTGCTGTTGACGGCGAGCGGCAAGCATGTTCTGCCGCGTGGCTACTACGTGTCCGAGCGTCCCGGCAACGTCTATGTGGCGCGCGACGGCATCCGCGCGCTGGAGCAGGACCCGCTGGTGTACCGCGCGCTGGCATCGTGGTCCAGCACCGACAATGGCGGCACCCGGCCGGCTTATGCCGGCTGGGGCGGGCCGCGCGCCGACTCGACGCCGTACGACCAGGCCCTGAGCGTCAAGCGCCAGGTGTTCCGCCACGGCGTCGGCGTGCTGGCCGACTCGCGCCTGCAAGTAAAGGTGCCGGCCGGGTCGACGCGCTTTAGCGCTAGAGTAGGCGTGGATGATTCCACGCGCGGCAAGAGCGCCGCCGTCAGCTTCGAGGTGTGGGGCGATGGCCGCCGCCTGGCCAGCAGCGCGCCGCTGAAGTTCAATCAGCCGGCGCGCGAACTGAGCGCGGACCTGTCCGGCGTGAAGCTGGTCGAACTGGTGGCGCGCCAGCGTGGCGCCGATTCCGCCGGCCCGGTGCTGGTGACGTGGGGCGAGGCCCGCATCGAGTAGCGACGCACATGTCCGTTCATCATTTCACCCTTGCCGCATGCCTGTGCATGCCGCTGCTGTCAGCGTGCGCCGGCACGCCCACATCCCGTTCAGGCGGGATGGTGGAGACTGCGTTCCGAGCAACGGACGCCGAGATCGCCAATCCCGAGCGCGGCATGTACGTCTGGGCCGCCGACGATCTGGCGTCGTGGACGCAAGCGCAGGCCGATGCGCAATTTGCGGCCGGCTACCGCATCGTCTATGCGCCGGTGCGGCTGGACCAGTATGCCGGCGCGGCGCTGCCGGAAAGCCTGCTCGCCGGCGTGTCCGCAGGCCTGGCGACGGCGCGCCGCGCGGGCTTGAAAGTCATTCCGCGTTTTCTGTACAACTACCCGGCGGGCGAGACGGCGTACCGGGCGGCGCAGGACGCGCCTCTGGGCCGCGTGCTCGGCCACATCGGGCAGCTCAAGCCGGTGCTGACGGCCAACGCGGATGTGATCGCGTACCTGCAGGCGGGTTTTGTCGGGGCCTGGGGCGAGTGGCACACGTCGTCCAACGACCTGACCGCGCCGGCCGCGCGCACGCAAATTCGCGATGCGCTGCTCGACGCACTGCCGGCCGACCGCTTTGTGCAAGTGCGCTATCCGCCTTACCTGATCCAGTGGACGCCGCAGCCGCCGCGCTGGCGCGACGGTTCGCCCGCCGCGCGCATCGGCGTGCATAACGACTGCTTCATGGCGTCGGCGACCGACGTCGGCACCTACAGCGACGATGCAACGACGCGCAAGCGCGAGCGCGCCTACGTCGCTGCGCTGTCGGGCGTGACACCGTTCGGTGGCGAGACCTGCAACCCGGCCGACGCGGTGGCGCCTACGCCGCGCAGCAGCTGCGACGATATCCTGCGCGAAGGCCGGCAGTTCGGCCTGACCTATCTGAACGACAGTTATTACCGGGCCCTGTTTCACACCCGCTGGGAGGCGCAAGGCTGCATGGCGAAAGTCAAGCGCAGCATGGGCTACCGCTTCGAACTGATAACGCTGCGGCACAGCGCCGCGATCGTGGCCGGCCAGTCCGGCGAGCTGGCGCTCACGCTACGCAACAGCGGCTGGGCGCGCGCCTTCAATCCCCGTGCTGTGGAGATCGTGCTCAAGCACCGCGTAAGCGGCGCCATCGTGCGCGTGCCTGTGGCCTCGCTCGATCCGCGCAACTGGCTGCCGGGACGTACCAGCAGCATGCTCGCACGGTTTGCCGTGCCGGGCGCCACGCCCGCCGGTGCCTACGAGGTACTGCTTGCCTTGCCGGATGGCGCAGCCTCGCTGGCCGGCGATGCGCGCTACAGCGTGCGTCCGGCCAACGCGGACGATGCCGTTAGATCGCAGGGGTGGGATGGCAAACTGGGCGCGTTTCGGACCGGGACGTCGCTGACAATTCGCGAGGCAGCGCCTCACTGACAGTCTGGATCGGCCTAGTCGGCAATCAGCACTTCGATACCGGCGTCG
Organism: Janthinobacterium lividum; assembly: GCA_943372275.1. GTDB lineage: Bacteria > Pseudomonadota > Gammaproteobacteria > Burkholderiales > Burkholderiaceae_D > Telluria_A > Telluria_A lividum_A. The sequence goes on along the minus strand of CALRYE020000009.1, from coordinate 58,584 downwards.
CGCAAGCCATCGCGGTATTGCGCGCTGATATCGGCATCGGTGACGACGGTGTGGACACGGTCGAGCTGGACAATGCGGTGCAGGCTGATGTAGCCGAACTTGGAGGAGTCGGCAAGGACGATGACTTTGCGCGCGCGATCGACCATCTTGTGGTTCAGGCTTGCCTCGGCCTCGTGGTGGGTGGTCAGGCCGAACTGCAGGTCGAAACCGTCCACGCCCAGGAACAGCTTGTCGAAACTGTAGGCCTGCAAGCAGGCCTCGGCCTGCAAGCCCTGGATCGACAGCGACTGCTTGCGCAGCAAACCACCGGTCAGTATCAGGTCGACGCCGGGTGCATTGGCCAGTTCCCACGCGATATTCAAGCCATTGGTCATCACCGTCACGTTCTGCACTTCGCGCAGATGGCGCGCCAGCGACAGCGTGGTGGTGCCCGAATCGACGATGATGTTCTCGCCCGGGTTGACCAGGCGCGCAGCCATGGCGCCGATGCGCTCTTTTTGCTCGTGATGGAGGGCGTCTTTTTGCGAGACCGTCTGTTCGGTCGGCGGCATGCGCGCCAGCATGGCGCCACCGTGGCTGCGTACGGCCAGGCCTTGCGCCTCGAGTGCGCTCAGATCGCTGCGGATCGTCACCGCCGACACGTTCAGCTGTTTTACCAGTTCGCTCACCTGTACCGAAGCGTGTTCGGTGAGGGCTTTCAGGATAATGTCGCGGCGCTGACCGGTTGGTCCCATGATCGGTCGAATAGTTTTTATAAAATAACAGCTTACCAGATTGGAGGGTGGGCGGCACGACTGTTTGACGCCATCGCGCGGTGCTTTGCGCGATTGCTTCAAGGAACCTCAAGGAACGCTAGTGCGCCCCCGCCAGCCGCTCCACTGCCTCGGCAGGGAGCGGTGCGCCCGCCTGCAGCGCCGCATACAGCGCTGCGCCCAGCACAGGCGTCAGGCGCGGCGGCGTCAGCCGGTAGGCACCGGCGCCGCTGGCGGCCAGCGCCCGCTCGAACGGCGCGCGCAGCGGTCCGTCCGCGCCGAACAGTCCACCGGAATACGACACCGCCACTTCCCGGTCCGGGTCGGCGCCGAGGGTGGTGCGCACCGCGTCCACCAGCGCGACCACCTCGGCGGCGGCGGCCTCGATGATCGCGGCCGCTTGTACATCGCCCTGCGCGGTGGCCTCACTGACCAGCCGCGATAAGGCGGCCAGCTTGCTGCGCTCTCCGCCCAGGTCGCCGTAGACCACCTGGCACAGATCGAGATCGTCGCGCAAGGCCAGGCGCGTGCGCATCAGCGCATGCAGCGGCCCGCGCGGCGCGCGTCCGTCGCTCATGCGGGAGAACAGGGCCAGCCCGGCGCGGGCGATCCAGTAGGCCGATCCTTCGTCGCTGAACAACTCGCCCCAGCCGCCGGCGCGCGCGCGCTGGCCGCCGATTTCGCCATACGCCATCGAGCCGGTGCCGGCGATGACGCTGATACCGTCGGCGCAGGCCAGCGATCCGGCCCAGCTGCACACCATGTCGTTGCCGCACAGGTAGCGCCGGTGGCCCAGCACGGCCAACGGCAGCTCGTCCATCTGCGGCTGCACGGCGCGGTCTTCGCCATAGGCCGGCAGGCCGAAGAAGGCGAAGTCGACCTGGCCGGCGTCGACCCCGGCCGCGGCGAACAGCGCCGCACAGCCGCGCGCCATCACGGCGGCGGCGCCGTCCATGCCCACTTCGAGGTAGTACGCGCTGCTGTCCTCGTGGCGCGCAAGGATGGCGCCGTGCCGGTCGACCAGCGCGAACGCGGTCTTGGTGCCGCCGCCGTCAACCCCGAGGAACATGACGCTCTCCCGGCAGCGGATAGATGGTCACGCCGCGCACCACGCGGTTGACGGTGCCCGACACGCTCGGCGTATCCGGGCGCAGTCCCAGCGCCAGCGACTGCAGCAGCGCGAAGGCCTGACAGAACAGGATGTACGGCAGTGCCAGCGCCAGGTCGGGGGCCTGCGCCGCGCCCTGAAGCGTCAGACAGTCCGCGCCCAGTGTGGGATCGGGCTGGCCGCTCAGCGCCAGCACCCGTCCGGCGCGGCCATCGCTGCGCAGCTCGCGCAGCAGGTCCAGGTCGTAGCGGCGCGCCTGAGCATCGTTCGACAGCAGCACCACGATCAGGGTGTCCGCATCGACGATGGTCTTGGGACCGTGACGGAATCCCAGCGGCGAATCGAACAGCGCCACCACCTGGCCGTCGGTCAGTTCCAGCAGCTTGAGCGAGGCTTCGCAGGCCAGCCCGCGCAGCTCATTGCTGCCAAGGTAGACCACGCGGCGAAAGCGCTGCTCGACCAGTTTGTTCATCAGCGGCGCGGCCGTTTGCAGCAGGTGGGCCGCGGCCGTCGAGGCGGCAGTGCTGGCGCCTGGCGCCAGGACGCCGAAGGCGCTGGCCGCGGCCAGCAGCATCGACGTGAAACTGGTGGTCATGGCGAAGCCGCGGTCATGGGTGGCATCGGGCAGCAGGATCGCATGGGCGTTGCTGCGGCCCCGCGCCAGCTGGCACAATTCGCCGTCGGCGTTGCAGGTGATGACGAGGTGATACACCTCGTCGACCAGCTGGTCGGCCAGCTTGACGGCGGCCAGGCTTTCCGGACTGCTGCCCGAGCGGCCGAACGACACCAGCAAGGTGGGCACCCTGGGCTGCAGGAATTGCTGCGGACCGGAGACCAGGTCGGTGGTCGGCACGGCTTCGGCGCGCCAGCCGGCGCCCAGCATGGCCGGCACCAGGCAGTCGCCGATGAAGGCCGAGGTGCCGGCGCCGGTCAGCACGATGCGCAGGTCGGGGCGCGCCAGCAGCGGTCCGAGGAACGCGTCGAGCGCGGCGCGGTGGCCCGCGACCAGTGCCTCGATCGCAGGCCAGATGGCCGGTTGCTGGGCGATTTCACGCGCGGTCAGGCCCGCTCCGGCGGCATCGAGCCGCTCGTCGCTGATGCCGAGGATATCTCTCTGTGCTACTAACATGCTTCCAGCTCCTTGTTGGCGACGCCCGCAGCGCAGGCGTCCTGGTACTGGCGCAGCACGCGGGCCACGCCTTCTTTTAACAAATCGACGGGCCGGTTGCGTACCCGTCCTTCGCGCACCGCTTCGTACTGCGACGGCAGGTACTGGCTCAGCAAGGTGAGCGGCGGGGCGTGGCGTTCCAGGTTGTCCAGCAGCTGCGCCTGGGCGGCCTGAATGGCCGGATGCGGCCAGTAATAGCGGATCCGGTCGCTCAGGCTGAACTGCTGGTCGAAGCGCGCGCGGCGCGCGTCGCCGCTGTAGTACTTGCGCCAGTATTCCGGCTCGGCGCGCATCACTTCCAGCACGACGTCCTTGAAGTTCGATGCCTTTAAATCTGACCCCGCGCCATCGTCCACCATCGCCGCCTCGATATCGGCCAGCGCCCACAGCGTTTCGCGCAGCGCGAAGGTGGCGCCGGGGCCCACCTTGAGGATGGCAAAGTGGCCCGCCACCAGCGCCGCCAGGTTGCCTGGCGTCTGGTAATCGGTCGAATGGGCTTCGTAGAGCAGCGTCGGTGCGTCCTCGATCAGGCGGCTGAGGTCCACCGCGCGCCCCGGCTGGAAGTCGATCACCTTGTGGTGGTCGAACTCCACGCCGGGCTGCACCACGATGCCGATCACGCGCGGCCATGCCGCGTCCAGTCCGGCCGCGGCGAAGGCGCTGCGGTGCGACGCGATCGTCAGGGCCGCAGCTTCCGGCGTGGTGACGCTCAGTTCCCCCAGGTCCTCGTGCGCGCCGCCGGGCACCGGTACTTCGGTGCCGACCACGTAGACCGGCGCCTGGCCGCCCGCAAGCTGCCAGGCGCGCTCGGCAACCGCGCACAGGCGCGCGGCACGCGCTGCCACCACCTCGTCGCGCAGCGGCACCGGGTCGCCAGCGCAGGACATCGAGCAGTCCAGGTGAATCTTGCGAAAGCCCGCCGTCACGTATTGCTCGATCAGCACCTCGGCCTTGGCCATGGCCGCATCGGCGGACTCGCTTTGCCAGGCGTTCGGCCCCAGGTGGTCACCGCCCAGCAGCACGCGGCTGCGCGCCATGCCGCAGCGCTCGGCGATGCCGTACACAAAATCGCGGAAGGCGGCCGGCGTCATGCCGGTGTAGCCGCCGTCCTGGTTCACCTGATTCGAGGTGGCCTCGATCAGCACCGGCTGGTGCGGCCCCGCGGCCAGCGCCACCTCGATGGCCGCTTCGATCACCAGCGGGTGCGCCGAGCACACGGCGCTGATGCCAACCGGTTCTCCGGCCTTGTGGCGGCGTACCAGGTTCAGTAAATAGTCCATCGTCAGGCTCCTTGATTGGGTTGAGTTGCGCCGGATTCGCCCGCTTCTGCTCCTGCCGCTGCTGTGCCATCGTCCGGGTTCAGGGCCAGCAGCAGCGCCGCCGCCAGCGCCAGACCGATACCGATCAGCCGGTAGGTGCCCGGCACGGAGCTGGCCAGCGCCATGGCGATCACGGTGGTCAGCAACGGCGCCCCGGCGTTCACCAGCGGCGACACCGTCAGCGCCTTGCCGTTGCGGAAGGCGTACACCAAGGTCAGCGCGCCAACCGCATTGAGGACCTGGGTGGCGGCGGCCAGCAGCGGCCCGCTCGGACCGTAATTGATGGGCCGCGAGAAATCGGTCATGGCCAGCGCCACCGGGATGCACAGCAGCGCGCTGAAGGTCATGTAAAAGAAGATGCTTTCGGCGTCCATGCTGGTATTGGCCAGCTTGATGAAGTAGGCCTGCAGGCCCCATGCCACCAGCACGGCCAGCGCCAGCACGAACCACAGGCCGTACGCCTGCGGCGCGCCGCCCGGCGCGTAATCGAACAGCGGCAGCGCGCACACCGCCAGCACGATGCCGGCGATGCCCATCGCGCCGGTGCGCTCGCGCAGGAACACGAACGACAGCGCAATGGTGATGACGGGCGAGAGCGATATCAGCGGGAAGATCAGGTAGGTCGGCCCGGCCTGCACCGCGTAGAACAAGACCATCTGGCCGCCAGCGCCCAGCAGGCCGATCACCATCCCGTAGGCGACGGCGCGGCGGTCGGCGCGCACGCGCCAGCCCGAGCGGGCCAGCACGAACAGGGCAGGCGGCACCATGGTCAGCGCCCAGACCACGTAGACCAGCGTTTCCGGAAAGCCGTGCTGGGTAGGCAGACCGGCAAATGCGCCCCACACCCCCCACAGCACTGTGGTGGCCAGTGCGTAGCCGAGCCAGCGTGGCCGCTGTGCGCCGCCGGCGCTGCCAGTGGCGGCGGCCTGGTACGGCATGCCGGCCGCCGTGTTACTGCGCATTTTGCTAGTCATTGTCGATTCCTCTTCCGCTACCGTCTGTCGGTGTAACCGTTTGGGTTGTAAGCAGATGAGATAGTAATTAAATTATCGAACGAAATGTGGAAATTTTTCGAATTATTTTCGTTTTAGTTGTTTTTTCTTCGTTTTTGACTGAAGGGGCTTTTGTTTTGACTTGTCTCGATAATTACGGGTGTCCGTGGCGTGCTGGCCCTGCCAAGCCGGCTGCTGGCGACGCGGTTCAGGCTTCGACTTGTGGAAATTCTTCGATTTGGCGGCATGTGGCCAATTTTCGAAAGCGCCGATCCGCCATCGTGGTGTGTTCGACACATGGGACGTGGTAGCGGAGGGCGTTGGCGGCATGGGGCCGCCGACGGTGCGCGGCCGGCCGCGCGGTGCACGCGACTACGGCCTATCATGGGAATCGATCAGCGCGGCAGCGCGTACGCAACCAGCTTGCCGCCGGCCGGGCCTTTCGGATTTTTGCCGCCGCCGGCTGCGATGACGACGAATTGCCGCCCGCCCGCCTGATAGGTCGCCGGTGTCGCCAGGCCCGCGGCGGGCAGCGTCGCTTGCCACAGCAACGCCCCGCTGCGCTTGTCGAAGGCGCGGAACTGGTTGTCGAAGACGGTCGCGCCGATGAACAGCAGCCCGCCGGCGGTGACCACCGGCCCGCCATAGTTCTCGCTGCCGGTATTGCGCAGTCCGCGGGCCGCTAGTTCCGGATATTCGCCGAGCGGTATCTTCCAGGCGAATTCGCCGCTGTTCAGGTTGATCGCGTTGAGCGTGCCCCATGGCGGCGTGACCGCCGGGTATCCGTCCGGATCGAGGAAACGGTTGTAGCCTTCGAAGATGTAGCCGCCGCCCAGATCGGTTTTATGCGCCAGGCTGGCTGGCGGTAAGGGGGTGCTGTCATCGGGATGGCGCAGATAGCTGACGACAGCCCGGATATCATCGTTGGCCAGCGCACCGAACGCCGGCATGCGGCCGTTGCCGTTGCGGACGATGCGCTCGATATGGTCCGCAGGCAGGCGCTCGCCGACCTCGCGCAGCGACGGAAACTCGGGTGGGCTGCCGCTACGGTCGGCTCGATGGCATGCCGCGCAGTGATTCAGGAATACGGCGCGGCCACTGTTGCCCGCTACCGGAGGCGGGCGCTGCTTGAGCCGCAGGACCCAGGCCATTTCGTTGGCGTTGACGTACAGGTTGCCCGTTTCCGGATCGAAGGCGGCGCCGCCCCATTCGGCGCCGCCGTCCAGACCGGGGAAGATGATGGTGCCCCGCTCGCTGGGCGGGTCGAACTGGCCTCTGCTGCTGACGCCGTCGAAAATTTGGACAGCGGCGGCGTGGGCTTGCGGCGTACGCGTCGTCAGCACCTCGCGGGTCACCTGCTGGCGCGCGAAGGGGGCAGGGCGGGTGGGCAGGGTCTGGCTTGGCGCGCTCACTTCCCCCGGCACGTCGGAGGCGGGAAAGGGTTTGCTCTCGACCGGGAACAAGGGTTTGCCGGTGTCCCGGTCGAGCACATACACAAACCCGGACTTGGTGGTTTGCGCCACCGCGTCGATCCGTTTGCCGGCTCGCTGCACGGTCACCAAGGTCGGCGGCGCCGGCAGATCGCGGTCCCACAGATCATGGCGTACGGTCTGAAAGTGCCACACCCGTTTGCCTGTGGCAGCGTTCAGTGCCAGCAGGGCATTGCCGAACAAATTGTCGCCAACCCGGTCGGCGCCGTAAAAATCCTTGTCGCCCATGCCGGGCGAGGCGAGCGGCACGAACACCAGGCCGCGCTGCGGGTCGACCGACATGCCGGCCCAGTTGTTCACGCCCATGGCGGTTTTCCAGGCATCCGCCGGCCAGCTCTCGTAACCTTCTTCACCGGGGTGGGGAATGGTGTGGAAAATCCAGCGCATCGCTCCCGTTCGGACATCGAATGCGCGGATGTGGCCCGGGGTATTGCCGGTGCTGCCCATGATGATCAGGTCGCCCACGACCGCGCCGGGCGTGACGTTCGAGACCGACAGGGTGGCGGTTGCTCGTCCCAGACCCTCGCGCAGGTCGACGCGCCCGTCCTTGCCGAACGCGCGTTGCGGCTTGCCCGTGACGGCGTCGAGCGCGTACAGGTGGGTGCCGAACGTGGCCAGAATGCGCGCCTGTTTGCCGTCGCTCCAGTACGACACGCCGCGCAGGCGCTGCCTGGTCAGCACCGGGCTGCCGCCGGCCGGATCGAACTGCCAGCGTTCCCGCCCGGTGGCCGCGTCGAGCGCGATGATGCGGCCCTTGGGCGAGGGGAAGTACAGCGTGCCCTTGACGACCAGCGGGTTCGCCTGCATGTCCGCGCCCGCGACAGGGGTGGCGTCGCCGCTGTCGTAGGTCCAGGCCACCTGCAGCCGTTTGACGTTCGCGGTATTGATCTGCTTGAGCGTCGAATAATGCGTCCCGCCGGGATTGCCGTGATAGTAGGGCCAGTCGACGCCGGCGCTGACGTCCCCCGCCTGCGCCGGGCCGGTTGCGCAGCACAGCAGCGCCGCCATCGCTGCGCCGCGTAACGCAGACGACGAACGGCACCGCCGAGGTGCGGCAGACAGTCCTTTACCGACAATGCTAATGACAGTTCTGCCGACGATATTGCCCATAAATTAGCCGATGCCCATTGCTGTCGCGGTGCTCTCTTCGCAGTGCTCTCTTCGCAGTGCTCTATTAATTGGTGCGCAACTCGAACAGGAAGTCGCCCCCGGCCTGATGCCCGGCGGCGGTGACCGAGCCGTACTTGGGTGTCTGCGGGAAGTCCTTCTTCACGCGCGCCTGCACGTCGGTGAAAATCGTGCTGCCTTGCTTCCAGTCCGAGATGGCGCCGACCACCTGCATCAGGTGCCAGGCAAAGATCGAGTGGCCATCCTTGCCTTCGTCGGCCACCGGTTCGTCGCCGCCCGACGAGAGCACCACCACCGAGCGCTTGGCCAGCACGTCTTCGACCTTCACGTTCTGTCCCACGGCGCCCATGCCTTCGCGCGCGAATCCTCCCGAATAGCAGCTGTCGGAAATGAGCGACATCTGGCGCGACCGGATGGCCGTGAGCATCTGGGCGATGTCGCTGTTGGACACCCAGCTGGCCGGCTCATTGACATTGGCATCGGCCGCCAGCCAGTACCCGGCGCCGTTCTTTTCCAGCGAATAGCCATGCCCGGCGTAGTAGATCACCACGCTGTCGGACGGATTCACCCGCGTGGCCAGCTCGTTCAGGGTGCGGATAATGTCGGCCTTGGTGGGGTTGCGCACCACGCTGACTTCATACCCGAGCTTCTCGGCAAACTGGCGCCCGATCGCTTCCACGTCCGGCACCGCGTTCTCCAGCTTCGGAATGGCGCCGTCCTGGTAGTCGTTGATACCGAACAGCACAGCGATCTTGCGCTCGATCTGCGGCACGCTGGCCACTTTCGGCCGGCTGCTGTTGACGCTGACCGGGGTCTGCGCCTTGGCGCTGTACAGCGTGGCCAGCTGGTCGGGGGTGATGCGGCAGGCGCCGGAACTGGCCTCGGCAATGGTGACGCAGGGCTGCACGTCGGCCAGCTTGGGATCGATATCGAGCTTGTCGATGGCGTCGGCGAACAGCTTCTTCTTGAAATCCTTGCGCCGGTCGATCATCTGGGTCAGTTCGCCGTGGTTCATCGACCCGACCGACACCGCGCTGAAGGTTTTCGCCGCCGCACCGCGGCTTGCCGCGCTCGCGCCAGCCTCGGGCGCCGCGGCGATGCTGGCTGCGACCTCGCTGGTCTCGATCGCTTTCAGCGCCAGGCTTTTCTCGGCGCCGCCGGCCATCTCCGCCAGCGACACGTCGCTCGCGCCCAGGCCGGTCACGGCGCTGGCGCCTTGCGAGGTGGCAGCGCCCGCGCTGCCATCCAGGCCCGTCACGGCGCCGCGCGCGGTCCCCGCCTGCGCGGGCGCGCCCAGCGTGGGAACGGCAGCCTGCACGGCCGCGGCCGACGCCTGGGCGCTGCTCTCGATGCCGGCGCTGGGGAAGGTGGGGGCGCGCTGGTCGAAGATGATGCGCAGTGCGCTGGCGTTGCCGGGGTGCTGCACCAGCGTGTAGTTGGCCGCCGTCAGGCCGCTGCCCTCGACGGGATACACGCCCGGCACCGAGGTGGCGCCGGCGGAAGTGACCCATTGCAGCGTGCCGCTCGTGGCGCTGGCGAGCTGGTCGCTGCCTTTCCACCCCGTGATGGTGCCGCCAAGCGCGCCGGCGGCGACGCCCAGGCCGCGTTCGGCCGGGTCGGCGCGGTACACCAGCGGGGCCGGCGTGATGGTGCCCACATTGCCGCTGACGCTGGCGCTGACCAGGGTGGACGTGCTGGCCAGCAGGATGGTGCCGACCCGGTAGTTGGCCGCGTCGGCCCCGGCGATGGCGAACGTGCCGGTCGCGCTGACCGGCTTGCGCTGTCCTGCGTTGGCCGAATCGTAGCTGCCCTGGGCCGGGCCGCTGACGGTGACGCTTTCGTTGGCCACTAGACCGGTAAGCACGAACTGGTTGGCGCCGAAGCTGGCCAGCGTGGTCGCGTCGTATTCCTTGACGATGTCGCCCGCCAGGCCAATCTCCAGGGGCCTGTGCGTGATGGCGCCGCTGGTTGCCAGCGGCATCGACAGGGTGTAGTTGGCGGCGTCGGCGCCGCCGAGGGCGCCGCCGGTGACCTTGACGGCCTTGGCCGCGCCCACGTCTTTGGTGTCGAACTGGCCGGTGGCGTCCTGCAGCGTCACCAGGTCGCCCGGCAGCGCATCGAGCGCGCCGGACAGCACGGCGCCGACGTTGCCGTCATAGACCTTGTCGGTGGCGCGCAAGCCGCTGACCTGGATCGCCCGCGGGGCGATGTCCGCGCGCGTGGTCGCGGGGCTGGTGAGCGAGTAATTACCGGCGTCCGCGCCCGTCAGGCTGGCGCCGGTAAACGTCACGGTCTTGCCCAACCCGGCGTGCTTGGTGTCGAACAGGCCGGTGGCGCCGCTGAGACTCACGCTGTCGCCCGCCAGCACGCCCGACAAGGACCCCGACAGCTCGGCCACGCGGGTGGCGTCGTAGACCTTGTTGGCGGCCACCACGGTGGCGCTGAGCGGGCGCGCCGTGATGGTGCCGATATTGGCGCTGGCGCTGGCGTCGACCAGGTTCGATGCGGCGCCCAGATTGACGCCGCCGACGCGGTAATTCGACGCGTCCGCGCCGCTGATGGCGAACGTGCCGCTGGCCGTGACCTGTTTGCCCTGGCCGACGTGGCGCGAGTCGAAGCTGCCCTGGCCCGGGCCGCTCACGGAGACGCTGTCGCTGGCCAGCACACCGTCGAGCCGGAACTGGCCGGCGGCCAGCGTAGCGGCGGTCGTCGCGTCATATTCCTTGCGCACCTCGCCCGTCATGGCGATCTCCAGCGGGCGGTGGGTGATGGCGGCGCTCATCTCCAGGTTCGACGCCAGCAGGTAGTTGCCCGCATCGGCGCCGGCCAGCACGCCGCTGTCCAGCGTGACCGCCTTGCCGGTGCCGGTATCCTTGGTGTCGAACAGGCCGCTGGCGCCGGTTAGCGACACCGCGTCGCCCGCCAGCACTTCCGTCAGCGCGCCGGACAGGGCGGCGACGCGGGTGCCGTCGTAGACCTTGTCGTCGGCGCGCAAGCCGGTGGCGCCGATCGGGCGCGGGGTGATGTCGGCGCGCACGGTGGCCGAGCCGGTCAGGGTGTAGTTGGCGCCGTCGGCGCCGCCCAGCGTGGCGCCGGAATAGGTGACGGTTTTGCCGACGCCGGCGTCCTTGGTGTCGAAGCGGCCGGTCGCGCCGGTCAGGCTGGCGCTGTCGCCCGCCAGCACGCCCGACAGGGTGCCGGACAAGGCCGCATCGCGGGTCGCGTCGTACACCTTGTTGGCGGCCACCACGGTGGCGGTGATGGGTCTGGCGGTGACGGTGCCCACATTGCCGCTGGCGCTGGCCTCGACCAGGTTGGAGCCGGCGGCCAGGTTGACGGCGCCGACGCGGTAATTGGCCGCGGCGGCCCCGCCTATGGCGAAGCTGCCCGTCGCGTTCACGCGCTTGAACTGCCCGACGTTCTTGGTGTCGAAGCTGGCGGTGGCCGGGCCGGTCACGCTGAGCTCCTCGCCGGCCACGACACCGTCCAGCAGGAACTGACTGGCGCCCAGGGTCGCCGCCGTGGTGGCGTCATATTCCTTGCGTACCTCGCCCGCCACGGCGATGGCCAGCGGACGGTGGGTAATGGCGGCGTTGACCGTGAGCGCGCCGGACCACGTGTAGTTGGCCGCATCGGCGCCGCCCAGCACGGCGCCGCTGATGGTGACCGTTTTGGCCGAGCCCACATCCTTGGTGTCGAACAGGGCGCTGGCGCCGCTGAACGTGACGGCGTCGCCCGGCAGCACGGCCAGGGCGCCCGACAGCGTCGCGCTGAGGGTGGCGTCGTAGACCTTGTCCGCCACGCTCAGCCCGTTCGCGCCCAGCGGACGCGCGCTGATGTTCGCCGTCGAGGCAGCGGCGCTGGTGACGGTGTAGTTCGCCGCATCGGCGCCGCTGAGGGTGGCGCCGGTGAACGTGACGGTTTTTCCCGTGCCGACGTTCTTGGTGTCGAACAGCCCCGTGGCGCTGCCGAGCGTGACGCTGTCGCCCGCGATCATGCCCGACACCGAGCCGGACAGGCTTGCCGCACGGGTCGCGTCATAGACTTTATTCACGGCCACCAGGCTGGCGGCCAGGGGTTTGCGCGTGATATCGGCGACATAGGTGGAGGTCGCGCCGAACACCGGCTTGTCGCTGGCGGTGGTCACCATGAACGCCGGGCTTGCGTATTCATACACGATCGGCTTGTCGAGACCGGCTGTCTTGTCCTGGAAGGTGGTCGCGAAGATCATGTCGCCCGTGTCCTGCGCCAGCTGCATTCCCGGCAGCAGGCCGGTCTGTCCCTCGACCCGGCGAAACTCCGCCCGATCGGTGCCGTCATATTCGCGGCTCGCATTGACCTTGATACGCAGGTCCATGGCATCGGCCATCAGCACGCCATGCTGGCCGATACCGGTGCGGACCGGCTCGGACTGCGCGGCGGCATTGACCTGCACGTAGGTGTAGCCCAGGTCGTCTAGCATGAGCGCGGGAAAGGCGGTCTGGCCGGGGCCCAGATACACCAGCCAGTAGCCGTTCGGCGTGGTCAGGTAGCTGGCCGACGTTCTGAGGCTGCCAGCGGAGAGGAAAATGCCATTGCCTTCGGCGTCCGACGACAGCGACGCGCTGGCCAGCCGTACGCTGGCGCTGCCCGTCACGTTCACGCGGCCGGCGGCGTGCAGCCCCATTTCGTTCAGCACCACCGACTCGGCGGCGATCGTGATGTTGCCGGAGCCGGAATCGGCGGCGCGCAGGACCGTATTATCGAGTCGGACATCGTGCGCCTCGATGTCGATCTGGCCCGCGTCGACCAGCATGCCGCTGTCGCCCACGTCGATGGTATCGGCCATCATGCTGATGCGGCCGCTGCCGGTATTGAGCACGCCGCGCTTCATGTCGATGCGCGACGTGCCACTCCCGTCGCCCTCGCCGGAGCGGCCGCCGCCGGCCAGCAGCAGGTCGCCGCCGGCGGTGACGAACTGGGCGTCGTCCTGCAAGGCGATGCCGCTGCCGGCAACGAGGCTGACATCCAGGGGCGCGCGCTCGGCGGTCAGGCCGGCGCCCGCGTTGACGATAATGCCGGCACGCGCTTCCAGTGTCAGCGAGGCCCCCGCGCGGGCCTGGCCTGCGCTTTGAATGTTGCCGATCGGGGAGGCGAGCACGATGTCGCCGGTTTGGGACGACGCATCCGGCGCCGCCCCGTGGCTGCCGGCCCGGACCACGACCTCGGTGCCGTTTGCCAGCGCGGTTGCCAGCGCACCCGCCTGGACCATGGGCGTGCCGGCGCCGTTGCCGATGGTGACGCTGCCGGCGCCGATCAGCCAGCGCCCGGCACTGCCGCTGCCGGTCACGTTGACCTGTGGATTTGCCTCAAGCACCAGGCCGGCCGTTTCCACCAGGCCGCCAGCGCCGCTGCTGTTGGCGTACTGGCCCCCCTGGGCTTGCAGATTGCCCGCCACCGTCGTGGCGCCGTCGGACCACACCACGATCTTGCCGCCATCGCCCACTTCGTCGAGGGTGTTGGCGCTGATGTTCACCAGCGGGCCGACGCTGGTGGCCAGGGCGTTGTGCACGAGTGGGTTGGCGCCACCCGAGTCGCCGCCGACCAGAACTTCGCCGCCGCCTGCGCCGCCCGAGGCACTGATCACGGCGCTGCCACGCACGTCCACCTGCTGCCCCAGCAAGTGCACCGCGCCGCCGCGGTTGTACAGGCTGAACACCGTGGCGCGGCCTTCCAGGCTGGTGGTGCCATCGACCGAGTCGATCAGAACCTGACCGCCGTTACCGACTTCGCTGGTGGCTGCGGTGACACTGGCACTGCCCAGCCTGATGTCGCCGGTGGCCTTGATCGTGATCGTGCCGCCGCTGACGTTGTAGGCGTTGGCGCGCACCACGCCGTCCTGATTCACAATGGCGCCGTACAAGTCGATCTTGCCGCCGCGTTCAGCCAGCAGACTGCCGACATTGAGCACCTCGTTCTCCGGCGCGCTCACCCGCACGATCACATTCGGCGCGCCAGAGTCGACCAGGTCGATGCTCTTGCCCGCCGCCAGCACGATATGGCCGCCGGAGCTGGCGAGGGAGTTCTCCATGGAGCTCTCCACCTTGCCGTCATTGCGCACCGAGTCCCCCAGCAGCCAGAGGCGTCCGCCAAAGCTGGTGAGGATCTCGCCCTGGTTGACGACCCGGCCGCCGGCAACCTCACCGGCGTTGAACGAGGCCACGCCGTTAATGAAGTCGGCGTTGGTCACGCCCAGCGTGGAGGCCACCAGCCCGCCGACGTCGACGCGCGCGTTCTGACCAAACATCACCCCATGCGGATTGACCAGCCACACTTCGCCGTTGGACGACAGGTTGCCCATGATCTCCGATTGATCGTTGCCCACCACGCGGTTGAGCACCCGGCTGGCCGCCGTCTCCTGCTGGAAGCGCACGCTGTTGCCCGCGCCGACCGAAAAGCTCTGCCAGTTCAGCACCGCGTTGGGCGAATTGGTGATCGTCATCTGCGTGCCGTTGCTGCTCACCGGCGCGGTGCCATTGGCGATCTGCAGGCCGTGTGGCAGTTGCGCCCACGCCGGCGACGCGCTGCCGCCGAAGGCCGCGATGAGCGAGGCGGCCAGCGCACGGCGCACCAGGCGGGCCGGGCGGACAGGGGAGGGAAGACGATGCTGGCGAGACGGGTTCATGGCGGGATCCTTGGGGATCGATGGCAGGTGGCGGATGGCGGCTGAAGAATGGCGGATGAAAAATGCGGAAATCAGAACACCAGATTGAGCGCGGCGTGGCCACGGATGTCGCCCGGCTCGGAGCTGGCGCCGCGCGCCATGGCGCGGCCGATGTCCAGGCTGGCGCTGAGCATTTTGCGCATGCTCAGTTTCAGCCCAAGGCCGGTGCCGGTCAGCTGGCACGAGGTGCGTTGCAGGCCGCGGCACGGCATGTCGCCATGGTTGCTCACGCGCCCATGATCGAGAAATACGTACGGCCGCAGGCGTGCGCCCTGTTGCCACTCCAGCGTGGGGGCGGCCAGCTCGACGCGCAGCAGCAGGCCACCATCGCCGCTCAGTTCGCGCTCGCGGTAGCCGCGCACGCTGTTGGCGCCACCGATGCCGAATTTTTCGACCGGGATCAGCGCGTGCGCGCTCATCTGCGCTTCGGCGCGCGCGGTGATGCCGGACCCGGCTCCGAACGGCTTGTCGACGAAGCCGGACAGGCGCGCGAGCTGGTAGCGCCGGCGCGCGCCGGGCCGGGCGGCTTCGAACGTGGGCGCCGCGCTGCCGGCCGCGTTGACCACCAGCGCGGCGTTAAAGCCGAATGCCAGCGTGGCGCCGCCCTGTTGCCCCGTGTACGACAGGCTCAGCGGGGTGGTGGTGATGTCGACCGCGGCCGAGCCGCAGGCGGCCGGGCCGAATTCGCCGATGGAGCAGTCGTCGCGGTAGTCGCGCCAGTCCAGGCCCAGCGTGACGTGATGGTCATATTCGCCCTGGCGCTCCAGGTGGCGGTTGGCGCGCAGGCCCACGATGGTGCCTTTGCCGGTGAACGACAGCGGCCCGGCGGGGGTGGCGGTCTTGCCGTTGCCGACGGTGGAGTAGGCGACGAAGGCGTCGAACGAGGCGGCATGCGCATACAGCGGCACCCGGTAGCCGGCACTGAAAATCTGCACCCGGCCCGGATAGTCGGGCGAGGTCTGCACCTGCAAGGTGGCCACGTGGTCGCGGTCGAACAGGTTGGCATGCTCGACGCCGACGCTGAGCCGGTGCCGTCCCGTCAACGGGGTGCCGTTGTTGTTGTAGCCGACCAGGTACTGCAGCTGCGGCGAGTCGGTGACGTTGACGTCCGCATCGATGGTGCCGGCCTGCTTGCCGGCGCCCAGACTCACCGCCACATGCTTGGCCGGATTGCTGTTGGTCAGCTGGATGTCGCGATTAATCGCGCGCACGCTGGGTGTCGCGCCTTCGGTCAGGTGGGGCAGGGCGGCGCGGATATTGGCCGTGGTGAAGTGCTTGTTGCCGCTCACGCGCACCGAGGCGATCTTGCCCTCGACGACGCGCACGACGATCTGACCGGTGGTGCTTTCCTGCGGCGGCAGGTAGGCGATGACGCCGCCATATCCGGCGTCGCGGTAGGCGCGCTGGATGCGGGCGGCCAGATCGTTCAGCGCGGCCAGGTCGGGCGCCGTCGGCGGCAGCGACGCCGTCAGCTGGGTCAGGGTGGTTTCAGGTAATAGCGTATTGCCCTCGACGCGCACGCTGGTCACGCCGCTCTGTAGCGGCTGTCCCGTTGCGATGCCCGCAAGCAGCAAAGAGGGTGGGCAGGCGATGAGCAATACCCAATTTCGGAAACGCGCGGTCATCGACTTTCCATTGGTAACGTCGTGTGGCAGTGATAGGCAACAGGACGTCAGCCCCACTCGGGAAATTGTGGTATTTAGTCTAACAGGATGTGTTAATGTATGCCAAATTTTAATCTGAAATATGTGACCAGATTGGCAACAGTTTGCGGCCGTGTGGTCACCATTTTTGCGTCCTGAGGAGAACCCCATGAAGATCCATTCCTTGCTGGCAGCTTGCATGCTGGCCGCCGCCCTGCCCGCCGTGGGGCAGGAGGCTCCCGTGATCGGCGAAGGGCAGGCCGAGGTAGGCACCCTGGTTGACGCCCTGGCGCCCAAGCCGCCGATCCGCACGCGCGGCATCGGGCTGGCGCGCGACCGCGCCAATCCGGTGGCTGCGGTGGCCGCGCCGGCCAAGGTGTCGCTGCTGATCACCTTCGAACCCAACTCGGCGGCGCTGACGGCCGCTTCGCGCAAGTCGCTCGAGGTGGTCGGCCAGGCCCTGGCGTCCGACAAGCTGGCGCCGTTCCGCTTCGCCGTCGAAGGTCATGCCGACCCGCGCGGGGTGGCCGCCGCCAACCTGAAGCTGTCGGCACTGCGCGCCGAATCGGTACGCGCCTACCTGGTCGAGACCATGCGCATCGATGGGGCGCGTCTCGATGCGGTCGGCAAGGGCGACCAGGAGCCGATGAACAAGGTGATTCCGGAGGCGCCGGAGAACCGCCGCGTCACGATCATCAACCTGTCCCGCTAAAGACGGCGCACTTTACCGCAGCACTGCGCCGGCGTAGTTCGCCGGCGCACTTCAGCGCAGCATCTAAGCGCAGCATCTAAGCGCAGCATCTAAGCGCAGCATCTCAGCGCAGCATCTCAGCGCAATACTTCCTCAATCGAGAATGCCGCCGCGCCGTAGCCCTCCGGGCACGGCGCGGCGTCGCATGCGGCGACCCCACTCAGCAAGGCAGCCGGGCCACGGTGCGCGCGCTGCAGCTGTTCCATGCGCTTGACGGGGAAGGTCGAGAAGGTCGGGCCTTTTTTCAGCCCGGCGGGGCGGAAGTCGCGCGGCACCTCGGACACCATCACCACGAAGTGGTCGGTCCCGGCCGGGCCGTAGGCCTTGATCGGCCATGCGGGTCGCGGCAGGCTGATGGTCTCGCCGGCGCCAATGCGGTTGGCCTTGTCTTCGCCGTTCGGGAACAGCATGACGGCGTCTTTGCTGTCGGTCCCCACCATGTGGACGTAGATATAGCCCGCATGCGTCGAATGGATCGAAAACTTGATGTTGTCCCGGTTGATCCGCACCCGGTTGTTGGCCATTTGCACCGTGACTTTGCGCGCGGGATCGCCGCCTGCCCGTACCGCCTCGAGTGCGGCAACCGGCTCGAACGGCGCCGCTTCGCCAGGCGGGACGGTTGGCGCTGGCGCGGCGGCCGCAGGCGCCTGCGGAAGCTCCTCAATGATTGCGATATCGGCCTCTTGCGCCGCCTCCTGCGCCGCCGCTGCCGCGGTTGCATCGGCGCGCGCCTGCGCGGGCGCATCGACTGGCGCTTGCGGCGGCGCGTTCGGGCCGCTCAGCATCCATGCCGCCAGGCCGGCCAGCGCAATACCTGCAACGCCGGCTGCCGCCATGGCCATCGTGCGGCGCGGCTTGGCGCCGGACTGCACCGGCACGGCCGCCGCGGTGGACGCTGCCTGCGGTGCTGGCGCTGCAGCGGGCGCCGCCGCGTAGCGGTGGTGGTCGCCCGCTTCGAGTCCCAGCAGCGACCTCAGTTCGGCCACGCTTTGCGGCCGGTCGGCCGGTTTAAAGGCGAGCGCGCGGTCGATCGCGGTCAGGAAGCCGGCACTGAAGCGCTGCGCATGGCGGCTCGCCAGCGGTACGTAGGGATCGGTCATCATGCGGCTCATGGCCGGCGGCGGGGCCACGCCGTCGATGGCGAAGTGGATCACCGATGCCAGTGCATACAGGTCAGTCCACGGCCCCTGGTCCATGCCGGGCATTTCCGCGTACTGCTCGATGGGCGCGTAGTTCTGCTTGAGGATGACGGTGAAGGCGTGGTTGGAGTCGCCGATGGCGCGCCGCGCCGCGCCGAAGTCCAGCAGCAGCGGGCGCGCGTCGTCGAGCATCAGAATATTGTCCGGCGCGATATCGCGGTGGAAGCAGCGGCTGGCGTGGATCTGTTCGAGCGCATCGAGCAGCGGCGCCAGCAGGGCCTTCAGCCAGGCTTCGTCGGGCGGCGTCTGACGCGCCAGCAGCGCCTGTTTCAAGGTGGGGCCGCGGTAGTACGGCATGACCATGTACGCGGTGCCGTTGGCTTCCCAGAAGCGGTAGACCTTGACCAGCGACGGGTGGTCGAACTGGGCCAGCAGTTTCGCTTCGTTGATGAAGCTGCGGCGTCCCGCTTCCAGACTGTCGGCATTGTGCGACGACAGCACGCTGACGTTGGCGCCCGTACCGCGGCGCGCGAACGACGGCATATATTCCTTCAGCGCGACCTGGCGCTCCAGCGCGCTGTCGTAGGCCAGGTAGACGATGCCGAAGCCACCGATGCCCAGCACGCCCGTGATGTCGAATTCGGCCAGGCGGGTGCCTACGGGCAGGGCGCTGTCGTTGCCGCCGTGGTCGGTTGGCGGAACGGGCGCGCGGGCGTCCTGGCCAGTGGCCAGCACGGTGCGGTCATTGTCTGCAGCAGTCATGAATGGAAGGAAGGTTGGGCCGCGCAATCGGACCGGTTCAGCGCCGGTGACACCGTCGCGGACACCGGGCCGGCGCGAGGCTGGCATGCCGCGCCGGTCTGCCAGATGAGACAACAAACGCTGGCAAGGTATACCAAAACACCTGCTTTGTACAGATTGCCGGCGCATTATGCCGGCACCTGCAGCGGGTCCGCGCTTGGGCGCAAACCGGCACGGAAGGCGTGCGGGGGCGAGGCAAGTCTATGGGGGTTTTCCCATGGTTGAACATGCAAGAATTCAACAAGTTAAACCCAGATTGTCAACAAATATCTTTGCATTCACAGCAAAAATTTCACGTGCTTTTTGGGTTTATTCTCAATTATAGTGGCCGGCATGTAAATGAACTTGTCCTATCATTATTCTAAAAACTGTGGCGCACCCGTGTACTGCCGGGCAGCGCAGTCAAGTCAGCATGCAACAGATTATCCGCGTTTTTATGGTGTTTTTTATATCGCGGCGAGCCGCTGGAGGGAGTGAGCGTGATCGACATTGACGCCTTGTTGCTGGAAGTCGATCCCGCGTCGCCCTGTGGTCCCAACCTTGAATACGACCCGGCGTTTGTCGCGCTCGAGCAGGAGTCGCTCGGCAAACCCGAGGTGCAGTATGGCGACACCATCACGCCCGCCGTGCCGCCGGACTGGAAAGCGGTGCGGCGTCTGGCCAGCGAACTGCTTGAGCGCAGCCGCGACCTGCGCCTGGCGGTGCACCTGCTGCGCGCCAACCTGGCGCTGTCCGGCATGGCCGGCCTGGCCGACAGCATCGAGCTGATCGAACGCTTGCTCGAGCAGCGCTGGGACACTGTCCATCCCGAGCTCGACCCCGACGACGACCTCGACCCGACCCTGCGCATCAATTCGCTCGCCATCCTGGCCGATACCGGCACCTTGCTGCGCGAGCTCAAGGATGCGCCTCTGCTGGTCTTGCCCGGACTCGGGCCGCTCAGCATCAAGGTCCTCGATATCGCCAACGGCGAAATGGCGCCGCCCGCCGGCCAGGAAAAGCTGGCCATCGGCTCGATCGAGCGCGCGGTCGCCGACGTGGCCCCGGATCAGCTGGCGGCCGCCGTGGCGGTGCTGGCGCGGGCGCTGGCCGCCACCGTCAACATCGAACTGATACTGGTGCGCCAGGTCGGCAGCTCGCAGGCGCTGAACCTGGATGCCCTGACGCGTCCCCTGCGCAAGGGCCACGATTTCCTCATGCGCTTGCAGCAGGGCGGCAGCGCCGCCGACGGCGCCGACAGCGGCGCTGACGAGGCGGCCGGCGCGGAAGGCGGCGCCGCGCGCGGCGCCCGTGCCGCTATCAGCGGCGATATCGCCAGCCGCGACGACGTGGTGCGCATGCTCGACAAGCTGGTGCAGTACTACAGCCGCCACGAGCCATCGAGCCCGATTCCCATTTTGCTCGGGCGCGCCAAGCGCCTCGTGCCCATGAACTTCTTCGAGATCATGGAAGACCTGGCGCCCGACGGCATGGCCCAGCTGGCCGTTATCCGCGGGCCGGACGGCTCCACGCCGGAAGAAGAGTATTAAGCACCGCAGCACCGCAGCATCGCAGCACAGCACTGACGCAGCTATCGCAACGAACGCAGCTATCGCAACTATCGCAACTAACGCAGCTATCGCAACGGCGCAGGCAGTCGCCCGGCGTTCGCCAGGCAGTATCGGGCAATACGACATTCATGTTGTTCAATCGTGGGGGTATCAATCGTGGGTAAAGAAAGTAGCCAGAAGTTCATCGCGCGCAACCGTGCGCCGCGCGTGCAGATCGAGTACGACGTCGAAGTCTATGGCGCCGAAAAGAAAATCCAGTTGCCATTCGTGATGGGCGTGATGGCCGACCTGAGCGGCCAGCCGAAAGATCCGCTGGCGCCTATCGCCGAGCGCAAGTTCCTCGAGATCGACGTCGATAATTTCGACGAGCGCCTCAAGGCCATGAAGCCGCGCGTTGCCGTGCAGGTGCCCAACACGCTGACCGGCGAAGGCAACATGGCGGTCGAGATGACGTTCGAAAACATGGATGACTTCACCCCCGCCTCGATCGCCCGCAAGGTCGCGCCCCTGGCCAAGCTGCTCGAAGCGCGCGGCCAGCTGGCCAATCTGATGACCTACATGGACGGCAAGACCGGCGCCGAAGACCTGATCGCCAAGCTGCTCGCCGAGCCGGCCTTGATGCAGGCGCTCACCTCGGCGCCCAAGCCACAAGAATAAATCTGACTGTCCTGGAGAACGAAGATGGCTGAACAACAAACACAAACAGAACAAGCGACCGGCACGCTCGAGATGAGCGACTTCGGCAGCTTGCTGCAGAAGGAATTCAAACCGCAGTCGGACAAGGCCAAGGAATCGGTCGAGAACGCGGTGCGCACCCTGGCCGAGCAGGCGCTGGCCGGCACCAACCTGATCTCCGGCGACGTGCTGGGCACGATCGAAGGCTTGATCGCCGCGCTCGACAAAAAGCTCAGCGAGCAGGTCAACCTGATCCTGCACACGCCCGAGTTCCAGGCCGTGGAAGGCGCCTGGCGCGGCCTGCACCACCTGGTCAACAACACCGAGACGGACGAAACGCTGAAGATCCGCGTGATGAACATCTCCAAGAACGACCTGGGCAAAACGCTCAAGAAGTTCAAGGGCACGGCCTGGGATCAGAGCCCGATCTTCAAGAAGATGTACGAAGAAGAATTCGGCCAGTTCGGCGGCGAGCCGTTCGGCGCCATCGTGGCCGACTACTACTTCGACAACAGCGCGCCCGACGTCGAACTGCTGACCGGCATGGCGAAAGTGGCTGCCGCCGCGCACGCCCCGTTCATCTCGGCCGCCGCGCCGTCGGTGATGCTGATGGAATCGTGGCAGGAACTGGCCAACCCGCGCGACCTGACCAAGATTTTCCAGACCCCGGAACACGCCGCCTGGCGCTCGTTCCGCGAGTCGGAGGATTCGCGTTACGTGGGCCTGGCCATGCCGCGCTTTTTGGCGCGCCAGCCGTACGGCGCCAAGACCGACCCGGTCGAAGAGTTCGACTTCGAGGAAGATACCTCGGCCCCCGGCAGCAAGAACTACACCTGGGCCAACGCGGCCTACGCCATGGCGGTCAATATCAACCGCTCGTTCAAGGAATACGGCTGGTGCTCGCGCATCCGCGGTATCGAGTCCGGCGGCGCGGTAGAAGGCTTGCCGGTGCACTCGTTCCCGACCGATGACGGCGGCGTCGACATGCAGTGCCCGACCGAGATCGCCATCTCCGACCGGCGCGAGGCCGAGCTGGCCGCCAACGGCTTCATGCCGCTGGTGCACAAGAAGAACACCGACTTTGCCGCCTTCATCGGCGCCCAGTCGCTGCACAAGCCTGCCGAGTACGACGATCCGGACGCCACCGCCAACGCCAACCTGGCCGCGCGCCTGCCGTACCTGTTCTCGACCTGCCGCTTCGCCCACTACCTCAAGTGCATCGTGCGCGACAAGATCGGCTCGTTCAAGGAACGCGACGAGATGCAGCGCTGGCTGACCAACTGGATCACCCAGTACGTCGACGGCGATCCGGTCAATTCGAGCGAAAACACCAAGGCGCGCAAGCCGCTGGCCGCCGCCGAAGTGGTGTTGGAAGAAGTCGAAGGCAATCCGGGTTACTACAGCTCCAAGTTCTACCTGCGTCCGCATTACCAGCTCGAAGGCCTGACTGTGTCGCTGCGCCTGGTCTCGAAGCTGCCGTCGGCAAAAGGCTGACAAGTCCGTCCTCGCTGTCTGTAACAACGTTAGCGCAGGCTTCGCGCCTGCGCATTCATTCACATCCGCCGGCATGGTTCCGGCACACTAGGGGAAATAAAAATGGCATTAGACATGTTCATCAATTTGGGCGCCAACATCGTCGGCGAATCGGCTGACAAGACCCAGGGCGCCAAAGGCGACGTCGACGTTCTGGCCTGGAGCTGGGGCATGTCGCAATCGGGCACCACCCACATGGGCACCGGCGGCGGCGCAGGCAAAGCCAATTTCCAGGATCTGTCGTTCACCAAGTACATCGACTCGGCCAGCAATGCGCTGATGATCGCGCTGGCCAAGGGTACCCACATTCCGAAGGTTGTTCTGCTGGCGCGTAAAGCCGGTGAAGGCCAGAAGACCTACATCACCATCGAAATGGAAGAAGTCATGGTGACGTCGGTGTCGACCGGCGGCAGCGGCGGCGAAGACCGTCTGACCGAAAACGTCACGCTGAACTTCGCCAAGGTGAAGTTTGCCTACGCACCGCAGGCCAAGACCGGCGCCAAGGGCGGCGACAAGGAATTCGTCTGGGATATCGCAGGCAACGCCGACAAGTAATCGTGTAGTGGCGGACGGCGCAGCTGCGCCGTCCTGTTTAATGTGCCGGGACGTTCATGACTCCACAAGACTTTATCCGCGAAGGCAAACTCGCCGAAGCGCTCGCCGCGCTCCAGGACATGGTGCGCAAGGACGCGTCGAACGCGAAGCACCGCGTGTTCCTGTTCCAGTTGCTGTGCGTGATGGGGCAGTGGAAGCGCGCGCTGACCCAGCTTAACGTGGCCGGTGAACTCGATCCCGCCACCCTGCCGATGGTGCAGACCTACCGCGAAGCGATTCAGTGCGAAGCGCTGCGCGACGAAATTTTCAAGGCGGCGCATGCGCCCCTCATTTTTGGCAAACCGCCGGCCTGGCTGGCGCTGCTGCTCGAAGCCGTCAAGGCCGATGCCGCCGGCGACACTGCACGCGCCGACAATGCCCGCGCCCAGGCGTTCGACGCCGCGCCGGCAGGCGGCGGCAGCATCGACGGCCAGCGCTTCGAATGGCTGGCCGACGCCGACCAACGGCTTGGGCCCGTGCTGGAAGCGGTCATCAACGGCCGCTATTTCTGGGTGCCGATGCAGCGCATCAGCCGCATCGAATTCGATGCGCCGAGCGATCTGCGCGACACCGTGTGGACCCCGGCGTCGTTCACCTGGACCAATGGGGCGCAAACGGTGGGCCTGGTGCCGACCCGTTATGTTGATACCTTCTCCAGCTCCGACAACGCACTGCTGCTGGCGCGCCGCACTGAATGGATCGAATCGGGCGCGCTGGCCGGGCATGGCCTGGGCCAGCGCATGCTCGTCACCGACGCCGGCGAATATCCGCTGATGGACATCCGCGTGATCGAATTCGACGCGCAGGACGATGGCGACATGCTGCAGGCGCCGGACGGCGATCTGTCCAGTCCAGCCGACGAGGCAGGCGCCTGACATGGCCGAACTGGCGCCGCGCGAGCGTTTGCAGCCGTCCCTGCTGGACCGGCTGACCGACGAAGAGCCAACCAGTACGGTCGAATCGCGCGATCGGCGCGTGCTGTCGTTGCGCACGCTGCGCGAGGGCGTGCTGCGCGATCTGGCATGGCTGCTCAATACCACCAACCTGCTGTCGGTGACCACCACGCCGCGCCTGCCGCATATCGCCACCTCGGTGATCAATTACGGCGTGCCCGGTTTGGCGGGCAACGCGGTGTCGAACCTGGATGTAGCGGCGCTGGAACGCGGCATCCGGCAGGCGATCTGGGATTTCGAACCGCGCCTGGTGCGCAACACCGTCACCGTCAAGGCGCTGGCGGCCGGCAGCGGGGGCGAAAACAAGCTCGATTTCGAAATTGAAGCGGACCTGTGGGCGCAGCCTTATCCCGAGCGCCTGTACCTGAAGACGGAACTCGATCTCGAACGCGGCGCGGTGCTGCTGTCCGAGATCAACGGCCGGAGCGCCAAGTGAACCCGCGTTTCCTGCGTTATTACAGCCAGGAGCTGCAGCACCTGCGCGAAGTGGGCGGCGAGTTCGCCCAGGAGTTCCCCAAGATTGCCGGTCGCCTGGGCCTGGACAGTTTCGAGTGCGCCGATCCCTATGTCGAGCGGCTGCTGGAGGGCTTCAGCTTCATGGCCGCGCGCGTGCAGATGAAGATCGACGCCGAGTTCCCGCGCTTTACCCAGCACCTGTCCGAACTGGTGTACCCGCATCTGCTGGCGCCCACGCCGTCGATGGCCGTGGTGCAGCTGCAACCGGACCTGTCCAATCCGGCCCTGCAGCAGGGTTACGGCGTGGCGCGCGGCAGCGCCCTGCGCAGTGTGTTGGGCAAGGGCGACAACACGGCCTGCGAATTTCGCACGGCCCATGCCGTCACCCTGTGGCCGATCGAACTGGTCGAGGCCAAGTTCTTCACCCATAGCGGCGCCCAGGCCGGCCTGAACGTGCAGCTGCCGCCGGCCGTCAAGGCGGCAGTGCGCCTACGCCTGAAAAGCACCGGCGCCGCCTTCAAGGATATCCCGCTCGACAAGCTGCAGCTGTACCTGCGCGGCGCCGACGAAATGCCGGTGCGCCTGTACGAAGCCTTGCTCGGCAGCGTGGAGGGCGTGCTGGTCACGCCCGTGGGCCGTCCGGCCGCCTGGCACCGTCTGTTGCCCAAGACGGCAGTGCGCGCGCTGGGCTTCGACGACAGCGAATCGCTGCTGTTAAGCGGCAAGCGCACCTTTCATGGCTATCGCCTGCTGCAGGAATACTTCGCCTTTCCCCAGCGCTTCCAGTTCGTCGAACTGGCCGGATTGCTGGGCGCCTTGCGCCAGTGCGCCGAGCGCGAAGTCGAGATCACCATCCTGCTCAATCGCGCCGACGTCCAGCTGGAAAAATCGCTCGACGTGACCAACTTCGCCTTGCACTGCACGCCGGCGATCAACCTGTTCCAGCGCCGCGCCGACCGCATCAACGTCAGCGGCGAGCAGCTCGAATATCACGTGCTGGTCGACCGCACCCGGCCGATGGACTACGAGGTGTTCCAGGTCGATTCCGTGACCGGCTACGGCACCGGCCCCGATTCGGAGCAGGCGTTTCAACCCATGTATGCGGCCAAGGACATCGGCACGCTGCACCAGGGCCAGGCATTTTTCCAGATCCGCCGCGAGGCGCGCCAGGTGTCGCAGCGTCAGCGCCGCGACGGGCCGCGTTCGAGCTACATCGGCAGCGAGGCCTTCATCGCCATCGTCGACGCCGCACAGGCGCCGTACAGCGTTGGCCTGCGCCAGCTCGGCCTGTCGGTGTGGTGCACCAACCGCGACCTGCCGCTGGCGATGGCCGTGGGCGTGGGCAAGACCGATTTCATTCTCGATGACGGCGCGCCCGTGACGGCGGTGCGCTGCCTGTCCGGGCCGAGCCAGCCGCATCCCTCGTTCGCCGAAGGCAGCATGGCCTGGCGCCTGCTGAACCAGCTGTCGCTCAATTACCTGTCGCTGCTCGACACCGATCCGCAGCAGGGCGCCGTGGCGCTGCGCGAACTGCTGGCGCTGTACTGCCACCCGACCGACCTGAATGCCCAGCGCCAGGTGGAAGGAGTGCGCTCGATCGCGTCCAAGGCGATCACCCGGCGCATGCCGTCGCCCGGGCCGATCACGGTCGGACGCGGCATCGAGATCACCGTCACGCTGGACGACGCGGCCTTCGAAGGCACCGGCGCGTTTGTGCTGGGCGCGGTGCTGAGCGAATTTTTTGCCCAGTACGTGTCGCTCAACTCGTTCACCGAGACCGTGATCCGCACCATCGGGCGCGGCGAGATCATGCGCTGGCCGGCAAAGGTGGGCGCATGCGCGATCCTGTAGAACTCGAATTCCTGCTCGAAGCGAAAGCGGCGCGCATGGATTTTTTCCAGGTGCTGCGCCTGTTGGAGAACGCCCGTCCGGATCTGCCGCGCATCGGCACCTCGCTGCTGCCGCGCGACGACGCGGTGCGCTTCGGCCAGGACCCGGCACTGATTTTTCATCCCACCATGCTGGGCCAGTTCACCCGCGCCAGCGGCGACGCCAAAGCGCGCCTGGCCGTTAATTTCTTCGGCCTCATGGGCGCCAACGGGCCCATGCCCGTGCATATCACCGAGTACGTGCGCGACCGCCTGCGCCACGGCGGCGACGCCACCATGCTGGCATTCCTCGACGTGTTCCATCACCGGATGCTGGCGCTGTTCTACCGCGCGCGCGCGGTGGCCGAACCGGTCATCAGCCTGGACCGCTCCGACGGCGACCGCTTCTCGACCTTCGTGGGCAGCATGTTCGGCATCGGTGCGCCGGCGCTGCGCGAGCGCGACGCCATCGGCGACTTCGCCAAGCTGCACTTCGCCGGCCTGCTGGCCAACAAGGCGCGTCCCGCGGCCGGACTGGTGACGATCCTGCGCGAGTACTTCAAGCTGCCGTTCGAGGTCGAGCAGTTCGTCGGCCACTGGATGCGGCTGCCCAGCGAGATCCAGAGCAGCATCGGCTTTCAGGAAGATGGCAACCGGCTCGGTTCATCGCTGATGCTGGGTCGAAGCGTGTGGGATTGCCAGCACAAGTTCCGCATCGTGATCGGCCCGGTCGACTACGCCGATTACCAGCGCTTCATGCCGGGCGGCGAAAGCATGCAGCGCCTGCTCGCGTGGGTCAAGAATTACGTCGGGCTGACGCTCGACTGGGACGTGCGCCTGGTGCTGAAAAAAGAGCAGATGCCGGCGCTGCGCCTGGGTGGCGCCACCCGCATGGGCTGGAGCACCTGGCTGGCCAGCGCCGCGCCGCAGCGCGATCTCGACCAGATGGTGATGAATCCGGTGAATATCGAAGCGGCCACCGCATAACAACAGTCATTCAAAAATAGTAGTACGAACATCGTCATACAACGAAACCACAACAGGGGAAGTCATGGCCGACATCAGTCGCGTAGCATTGTTTGGAAAACTGAACAGCCTGTGTTACCGGGCAATCGAAAGCAGCACCGTATTTTGCAAGCTGCGCGGTAATCCCTACGTCGAGCTGGTGCACTGGATGCACCAGATCCTGCAGCTGCAGGATTCGGACCTGGTGCGCATCATCCGCCATTACGAAATCGACCCGGCCACGCTGGCGGGCGACCTGACCGCGGCGCTCGACCGCCTGCCGCGCGGTTCGACCTCGGTCACCGACCTGTCGTCGCAGCTGGAAGAATCGGTCGAACGGGCGTGGGTCTACGGCACGCTGATGTTCGGCGAATCGCAGATCCGCTCCGGCCACCTGATCGTGGGTCTGCTCAAGACCAATGGCCTGCGCAACGCGCTGTACGCCATGTCGAAGCAGTTCGAGCGCATCAAGCTGGAACACCTGTCGGACAACTTCAGCAAGGTGCTGGGCGAGTCGCCGGAAGCCAAGCTGGTGGCCACCGATGGTTTCAGCGGCGGTGGCGCCGCGCCGGGTGAAGCATCCGGGGCGATCGCACCAGCCGCCATGGGCAAGCAGGAAGCGCTGAAAAAATTCACGGTCGACCTGACCGAGCAGGCTAGATCAGGCAAGATGGACCCGATCGTCGGGCGCGACGACGAGATCCGCCAGATGGTCGACATCCTGATGCGCCGGCGCCAGAACAACCCGATCATGATCGGCGAAGCGGGCGTGGGTAAAACGGCGGTGGTCGAAGGGTTTGCCCAGCGCATCGCGCGTGGCGACGTGCCGCCGTCGTTAAAAGAAGTGCAGCTGCTGACGCTCGACGTCGGCCTGCTGCAGGCTGGCGCCAGCATGAAGGGCGAGTTCGAACAGCGCCTGCGCTCGGTGATCGATGAAGTGCAGGCCAGCGCCACCCCGATCATCCTGTTCATCGACGAGACCCATACGCTGGTGGGTGCGGGCGGCGCGGCCGGTACGGGCGACGCGGCCAATCTGTTGAAGCCTGCCCTGGCGCGCGGTACCCTGCGCACCATCGGCGCGACCACCTTTGCCGAGTACAAGAAGCACATCGAAAAAGACCCGGCCTTGACGCGCCGCTTCCAGAGCATCCAGGTGGACGAGCCGAGCGAAGAGCGCGCCATTTTGATGATGCGCGGCGTGGCCTCGACCATGGAAAAGCACCATAAGGTGCAGATTCTGGACGAAGCGCTGGAAGCTGCGGTCCGGCTGTCGCACCGCTACATCCCGGCGCGCCAGCTGCCTGACAAATCGGTCAGCCTGATCGACACCGCCTGCGCGCGCGTGGCGGTCAGCCTGCACGCGACGCCGGCGGAAGTGGACGACAGCCGCAAGCGCATCGAAGCGCTCGAAGTTGAGCTGGGCATTATCGGGCGCGAAGGCGCAATCGGTATCGAAACTGGCAAACGCGCCGCCGACGCGAACGAGCTGCTCAGCGCTGAACGAGAGCGCCTTGTTGGCCTGGAGACGCGCTGGAACGACGAGCGCGTGCTGGTCGACCAGCTGCTGTCGCTGCGCGCCCAGTTGCGCGACGGTGCGCAGCCGGTGGAAGGCACTGGCAGCAAGCTGGAAGCGGCGGCCGGTAACGAAGCACCTGCTGCTGCCATGACGGTGGAGCAGCGCGCCGACCTGATGGAGCAGTTGAAAGGCGTGCAAACCAAGCTGTCCGATCTGCAGGGCGAGACGCCATTGATACTGCCGACTGTCGACTACCAGGCCGTCGCGGCGGTGGTGGGCGACTGGACCGGCATCCCGGTCGGCCGCATGGCGAAGAATGAGATGGAAACCATCCTCAACATCGCCGGCAACCTGGCCAAGCGCGTCATCGGCCAGGACCACGCGATGGAGATGATCGCCAAGCGCATCCAGACCTCGCGCGCGGGCCTGGACAACCCAAGCAAACCAATCGGCGTGTTCATGCTGGCCGGTACCTCGGGCGTCGGCAAGACCGAAACGGCGCTGGCGCTGGCCGAAGCGCTGTATGGCGGCGAGCAGAATCTCATCACCATCAACATGAGCGAGTACCAGGAAGCGCACACGGTGTCGACCCTGAAGGGCGCCCCCCCGGGTTACGTCGGTTACGGCGAAGGCGGCGTGCTGACTGAAGCGGTGCGGCGCAAACCGTATTCGGTGGTACTGCTCGATGAAGTCGAAAAGGCACACCCGGACGTGCACGAGATGTTCTTCCAGGTGTTCGACAAGGGCTTCATGGAAGACGGGGAAGGGCGCTTCATCGATTTTAAAAATACCCTGATCATCCTGACGACCAATGCCGGCACCGACCTGATCGCGGGCCTGTGCAACGACCCGGACTTGATGCCCGATCCGGAAGGCATGGCCAAGGCGCTGCGCCCGGCGCTGCTGAAAGTGTTCCCGCCGGCGCTGCTGGGCCGGATGGTGGCGATTCCTTACTACCCGCTGTCGGACGCGATGCTGGGCGAAATCGTCAAGCTGCAACTGAACCGCATCAAGAAGCGCGTCGAGGCGCGTTACAAGATTCCATTCACGTACAGCGAGGATGTGGTCAAGCTGGTGGTCTCGCGCTGCACCGAGGGCGAGTCGGGTGGACGCATGATCGATGCGATTTTGACGAATACGATGTTGCCGGATATTTCGAAGGAATTCTTGAATCGGATGATGGAGGGGACGCCGGTGGCTGGTGTGCAGGTCGGGGTCGAGGCCGGGGAATTCCACTATCGGTTTGATCTCAATAACGCCGGCGAGCCGATTGGTATTTGACAGCGGCTGGATCGGGGCTGGAAGCGGCGGTGTGGAATCAGCTGTTGAGGCTGTGTCCGATTGTCAGACCTGACCCCGTTAGTGCATAAATCAAGTCACCTATGATGAAGCGGCATTGGCCGGTGTCAGCTCAGGACAAGATCACCGAATGAATGTTCATCAATGTGAGGTGCCAAAATGGAAGTTGATCAATACATACGCGAGCATTCAAGCATGGGATTTCCTTTATCGCTAGTCCTGAGTAAAGACATAGCGGGGGAGTTTTATCGGATGTGGAACGATGGTGAGCGGCGAGGAATAGAAATCGGCGCCAATATGAGTTTCCAACATGGCTTGATGGCGATAGGAAACGGACCGTTTTACGGCAAAGCTAATTACACCGAGTTCCCGCCGCAAAATGCAGGAGACATATGCGGCGACGTTCATACTCATCCGGCGAATTCAATCGGACATGTTAACGGTTATGCCGCGCATTCGCTAAGTGATATTCGTGCGCTCAGAAATAACTTGGCGAAATCCGTCTTTATACGATTCGTTGTCTCTGGTTATCACATTTATGCCGTCGTTTATCGAAACGGCGTTTCCGAACTGAATGAGCGATTGATTCAACAGTTGACCAATGATCTGGATGAAACGCTCATGGACTTATTTTTAGAGAAGGCAAACTTAACAGCAGACCAACGGATTGAAATCCTGTCGGGCTTTCCGGATCAAAATCAGGCTGATATGTGGTCACTCAATAAAAAAAAGAGTGCGCCTGGTTTCGGTGCTGAGGTCGAACGGTTGTCAATCGAGTATTGCACGTATGTGACTCGGCGTATGAACCTTGGGTTTTATCGCGGCTGTCGTGGATTGTTCGGATGGTATAGCAATCAACCATTTGTTCTAAAACTAGTCCGCAGCTAGGCCGGGTCCGCCGGTCCCAAGGTACAAAAGGAGGGCTGGCGAACTGTCTTTTGTTTTTTAGATTACATGAACGCTTTTGGGTAGCAGGCGCCGACGGGGTCACCGACGGGGTCAGCACCGACGGGGTCAGGTCTGGCAAACGTACACGAGTTCACCGATGGGGTCATACCCGACGGGGCATTGCTCACATCCCGACACGAGCTAGACCGGGAATTCTGTTTCCTCCTAACCCTCAACGCTGACTCTTTCCTATAAGGATCAATGCCAGGTCTCAACAGGCATCGACGTGTGTGGTTGCAGAAAGTAACCTTAACAGCGAAAAAGGTCAATATGGCTTATGTGTACACGGGGAAACTCGAATCAAGGATGCCAACTACCACTGTTGTTGAAGAAAAGCATCCAGCTGGAATATGCGCTTCGTATACTTGTGATTACATAAAAAAGCGGCTGGCCGGCAAAGTGATTAATTTGTCGACTTACGAAGACACAAAAAAGCGGCTTCAAAAATTAATCAATCGGCAAAAAAGTTATGAGCGGGCGAATGATTTAAAGTCGTTGTTTGATTCGTATGGGATTGAACGGGCGAGTATGCACAAATTGCTGCCTGATAATAACGGAAATCGCGGCGAAGAGTGGAATGATAACTCCTTGATGGCCGGGCTGGAGCGTGGAATATATTATGTTGCTTTCTACTTTGCTAAGGGCTCGCATGCAATTGCTTTTGACAAGGCTAATTTTTGTGTCGCCGACGCGAACGCGGGTGTTTATAAGTATGAGCTGGCCGATCAGCTTAGCTGGCAAAACGTCTTTGATACGGTGAAGGTCGCTTTCCCCGAGGCTGGGGAGCTTAGAAAAATTGAGGTCATCAAATGCAGGCTGAAGAATAGGTGGGGTTGCTTTTGAATACCTGGCATTTCAATCGAACGGCGGTTACGCCGACAGGGTCAACGCCGACAGGGTCAAGTCTGGCAAACGTACACGAGCTCAACAGCTATCGCGAAAGGGATGGTATGGATGGTCGGGAATTGCGAACGAGCGCTGACGGGGGCAGCGCAATCCGGGTAAGCGTGCTGCGCGGGTGGGTCTGACAATCTAATTGGCTGGAGTTGGTTCTGACGTTCGTACACATGCTCGACATTCCGGTTTGGTTGCTCACCAATTAGTCATTGTTTTGATATATGAAGGAGGCGTCATGCCTACAACCAATCGGCTGCAAGACACGCTGGACTACCTCCGCAGCGCTAACCAATCCGGTCTGAATGTGAGCGATGCGGAGATTGAAGCATTGGTCTTCGCCACCAACGCCCGTGACCGAATCTCCGGCGGTGCTATCCTTTCCTTGAACTGGAGCTGGTACAACAGCCGCCCTGCTACAGAGGTACGGCAAGCAATCCGTGCGTTTATCTTGATTTCTATTTACAACGGCGACATTTCCGCCGCCCAGGCCGCCGCTGAGGCTGAACGGATTAAAAACTTTTCCGCCTCAAAAATTAACGGCGACATTAGCACGCGACTCAAAAATTTTGTCGCCGCCGAACAAAACCGTGCCTTGCGGGCCGTCACCTACACCCTGGCTGCAGCAGGCGGAGGTGAACACCGGGCCAAAGCCCATGGCATTATCTCGGACACCACCGTGGCACTGGAGATGGGTAAATTTGAGCGCGGGCAGCTGGCGGTCATGTTGATCGACATGCAAACCCCGGGTTCGGTAGATAGCGGTGTGAGCGTCACCGGCAACCGTTTTTTCGAAGGTCAAGGGCATATCGCGCACATGGCGGAAGTATTGGAGGTTGCCCGACACCTTGACCTGATCACTTATGAAATCGTGATTGACAAAGCAGCGGCCCACAACGGCGGCGTACGTGGCACGATAAAAACCATTCCCACGTTAAAGCGAAAACTTGAACAAATACGGCAATGCAACTTTCTCCCTAAGCCATTCTATAACTCTTTTCAGGACACCCCCTTGGCCGAGTGGTTGTTGAGGGACGGCATCAAAGCGCTCGTGGTGATGGGATACGACGCCAATCTATGCGTCAAGAACACCATTTTTGGGACCCCGCAAGCGCTGGAAACGATCGGCGGGAGAGCCAGGACCGCTTCCGAAATAGTTGATTGGCGCAAAGCGACGCCCAATCAACAAGCATATACGGACCGCATGATCCCGCAAATCGAAGAAAAACAATTATGTCCGTATTTGCCAGGCCTGCTTGATCGCGGCTTCAAAGTGCTCACCTCGCGCGCCATTGCAGCCTCGGGAACAAGCGTGCTGGAAGACGATTACGGACCAATTTCCCGAATGTAAGACATTAAGTGGCTGTGGACGTACGAAAACGTCATCACGTCTGCATAGGCGGCAAAACCAATTACCCTCCCGTGATGCGCTACACGCACGATACGAATCGATGAGAAAAAATGAGATACAACGACGACACGTGGATAGTAGATGAGATCGGCATGCCCCTTACCCACAAGCGGCATTTCCTTGACGTGGCACGGGATCAGAAATGCGTGATCATGGTCCGCAAGACCGGTCCGACCTGTCACGGCCTGCTGGCGGAGGGCTACGACACCAAGGGTTATCGCATCCATGGTAAATCCTGCGACTGGGGACCGATGGCCGGCTTCGTCATGCGCGATGCACGCCTGAGCAAATATGGGCTGGCCAAAGCTGGCTTCAATCACGAAAAGCACACCGAAGCGCTGTATGGCGACAGCGAAAACCAGGGCTGGTATGCCTCCACCACGCCACTGATCATTTCGCGCGCGCGCATCGCCTGGTTGCTCAACCATGATTACATTAACCTGATCGCCAGCGGGAACAACTACCTCGGCGTCGCCGATAAGGCAGGCGTCAAGTTCAACTATGTGCTGGTGTCGGAGGGGCGGGACCTGTTCAGCGTCTGCTTCGATCACGGCAGGGGCGGGCCACGATGGGTACAGGACAGCGGCAATGCCAAAGATCATCCGCACCCCAGCAATCCGCACTACGAACCGATGTTGGCAATGACGAACCCGCCCGACCATGGCTTGTCGACCCCAACCCCGCACCTCAAGGCAATCACCGGCGATTACGACCTGTTTGCCGTGTGGCCGTTCAAAGAGGACCACGACGCCCGCCCGGGAGGCCTCGACCATCGCCCGCTTGGCACGGTCAAGGGATCGACCACCCCCGAAGAACGCGCCAATGTCGATCGCCTTGAACGGCAATTCACCGCAGGCGGACAGGGTACCAAGTTAGGCAACATCACCAATCGGATCTACCTGATCTGCCAGTTGATTAATTCGCGCGTTGGCCGCAGCGTGTTATGGCACAGCGACGAGGCGGCCCGTCCTTTCCTCGACGATGTCGACTTGCCGGTGATTGCGTTCACGCCCGCGGGCGCGCACGTCGGCATCGAGTCGATCGCCGACTTCACGCGCTTCATTGCGGCCTGTCTCAACGACGACATTCAGGTATCGCTGTCGAACGCCTGGACGCAGCAACCGACGCAGCGGCATCCGAATCGCTTGGGCGTGGGATACGCGCAATTCGTGCCCGTCGATGGGGTACGCATCATTGCCCCTGACTGGTACAACAACTGAAGCCTGCAACAGGATGGGCCCGGCCGCCAGCTGCTGCCACCATTTACATGATCTTATGAAGGAAGTCTGACATGCCAGAACATTATCTTTCCACCATGCAGGAAAAGCGCCTGAACGAAGTCGTCCTGGCGGGAACCCACGACGCCGGCATCTACGGTGGTAAGGAAAAAGCCAACATCACCACGCAAGACTCGAACATCCTGGGCCAGGCCATGGCGGGAGTGCGGTTTTTCGATCTTCGCATCGCCACCCACAAGACGGGCAGCGGGCCGTGGGCCAAGTACGAACAGCGGGCCTACCATCTGAATCAAGGATTGGTGTACGACCACTCGCACGCGATTCGCAAGCATCTGCCGGGCGGGAACAGCAAAGTCGCGTCGCACCAGAATATCGGCCATGCGGGCGGTTGGGGTGGCGACACGCTGAACGAGATGCTGAAACAGGCCAAATCGTTCGTGACATCGCATCCGGACGAATTCCTGATCCTAAAGTTTTCCAAGTGCTACAACCTGGACAATGTCATTGCTACCTGCATGGAAGAACTGGGCGACACGCAGTTCAATCCGCGCGGCACCATGAATCTGAATATGGTGCAGGTCAAAACGCTCAAGAGCAAGGTGATCACGCTGTTCCCCGAGAAAGAGTTGGCCAAGCTGAAGCTGCCGGCGGCCAATCACGTCTTCGGCGGGTGCATGGCGTTCCGCGAGCTCTACGACAAGGATAATGACACCTGCAAGGTGTACGACAAGTTTTACAACGGCATGCAGTATTTCGGCAAATTCAGCAGCACCGCCAAGGTGGTGAAAAATACGCAGAAGCAAGCCGCCACGCTCAATATCGGCGCGTTGGGTGCAGATCGCGATGCGATGGGCATGATGTACTGGACCACCACTGGCGTGTTCGGCAATATCAAAGATCGCAATGCCACGATGTGGAGTTTTGGTAATACGAAAGCGCTGCAGGACACCTGGACCAACGGGCTCGAAGAAGCGATTCGCAACCAGATGGGACGTGACTTCGAGCACGCCAGGTCGGCGCAAAGCGGCAAGATGCCGCGCTGGGGCGGTGGTCAGTGGAAGTCGTTCATGCCCAACATTGTAATGATGGACTTTGCCGACGGACCGAAGTGCCAGACGGTGTTCGACATGAATGCCGTGGCCGGCCAGCAGATCGCCCAATACATCGCCCAGTTCGGCGACCTGATGGAGGGGTGAGCGTGCTGCGACGCCACGCAGCGCGCGTCGTAGCGCACCGCTGGTACAAGCGACGGTGCCGGTGCGCATGACCGGTTCCATGGTCCTGCGGTCCTGTTACTCGACGTCTGGATCGGCTCGCCATTCACTATCCTTACCGAGACGCCCATGAAGTCCATGCTCCACTTCCAACCGCACCAGGTACTGCACTCCGGGCCACGCCATGCGGCCCAGTGCGTCGTGTGCGGCGCGGCCTTGCATCCTGCGCAGGGCGCAGCAGCGCAGCCGGTTGCGTATCCGACCTGCCACGCCGTGGCCTGCCGCATGGTGGTGGGCCGCCGTGCCGAGATGGGCGAGACGGGCTTTCGGCACTACCTGCGCCGCCAGGTGCAGGAAAAGCAGCGTCAGACCGCACACGCGCAGGCATCCGAGGCGCGGCGCCTGATCGAGTCCGAGGAAAACGCCAAGGCCTGGGCTGCGCTGCACGCCTATGCGCGGCTGCCCGCCGAACTTGCCGCTGAACCCATGCGTCTGCTGCTACCGTCCGGTCCGCGCCGGTCGCGCATGCTGCCGGCGGCGCGGCGCGACCGCTACCGTGCGCATCTGACCGACATCGTGCACCGGGCGGCCGCCATGGCGCCGGGAGACCCCGCCGCCGCTGCCAGCGCCGACACCCATGCCGACGCGCCCTCGACCGTATCGTCGATGCCGGGCCGCCTGTGCGCGCTGTGCGGCGGCGGCTGTTGCACCCGCGGCACCGAGCACGCCTACCTGAGCGCCGCGACCGTGCGCCGCTTCATGGACAGCCAGCCGCAGCTGTCGCCGGAGCAGGTGATCGCTGCCTACCTGGACCGCCTCACCAGCGTCACCCAGGCCGGTTCCTGCATTAACCATACGCGCGCCGGCTGCAGCCTGCCGCGCGAAATGCGCAGCGACATCTGCAATCGCTACGCCTGTGCTTCCCTGGCCAAACTGCAGGTGGCGCACGGCGGCGTGGCAGGCACCGTGCACCCGGTGCTGGTGGTGCGCCGCAAGCTGGACCAGTGGCACCGCGACGATTGCGGCCTGGACAACGCCGTGAATGGCACCGCACTATTGCGCGAAACCGGGGTGCGGCACATGCCGCGCGGCTGAGCCTGGCGTGCTTGGCCGCAGCAAAGCATTGCATCTGCGAATGGCATCATCCATACTTACTTCTTGCAGCGCTCGTTTGCGCACAGGAGAGGAACATGCCAAGTCAGGTGTCGATGGGTGCGATGATGACCTGCACATTCGGTGCGGCGCCATCGACGCTGGTGGTGCTTCCCGCCAACAAGGTGTTGTGCGAAGGCCCGCCCGCGGCCAATATCATGGATCACAAGCCGATCGTGAATATTCCGCCATTCGGCGTGTGCAATTCGCCGGCCAACCCGATGGTCGCTGCCGCCACCGCCGCCGCGCTGGGCGTGCTGACCCCCATGCCCTGCATCCCGATGACCATGGCGCCCTGGGTGCCGGGCGCGCCGACCGTGATGATCGGCAAAATGCCCGCGCTCGACAATGTGTCGAAGTGCATGTGCAACTGGGGCGGCGTGATCGCCTTCAGCATGCCGGGCACCGTCAAGACCATGATCCCCTGACGCGCCGTCACGCTCCCTTTTGTTCGGGCGCCGGCCGCCCGCACCCTTGATCAAGAAAGAAACTCTATGCCCGTCACCCAATCGACCCGCGAGGTCGCCATCAAGAGCGCCTTGGCGGACGATGTGTTGCTGTTTGCCAGCATGAACGGATCGGAACAGCTGGGCCGCCTGTCCGAATTTACCGTGCGCATGCTGTCCTCCGATCACGACATCAGCATCGCGACCGTCCTCGGCAAGCCGCTCGGCGTGGTCTTGACGACCGATGCCGATGGCGGGGAGCGCCATTTCAACGGCATCGTCACGCGCTTTCGCAGCGTCGGCTGGAGCGGTGATTTCGCGATCTACGAGGCCACCGTGCACCCCTGGCTGTGGCTGCTGACACGCGCCTCGAACTGCCGCATTTTCCAGGAGAAATCCGTCACCGACATCGTCAAGGAAGTCTGCGACACGTACGGCGGCGCCGTCGCGCTGACCCTGTCGCTCAGCGGCGAGTACCCGGTGTTGCCGTATTGCGTGCAATACCGCGAGACCGACTTCAATTTCGTCTGCCGCCTTCTTGAAGAGGCCGGCATCTATTTCTACTTCACCCACACGGCCGACAAGCACACCATGGTGCTGGCCGACTCGTACAGCGCGCACCAGCCGATTGCCGGCTACGACGGCCTGAAGTTCGCCCAGTCGACCAGGAAGGGCGCCTGGCGCGAGGAGACGGTCTCGGTCTGGTCGGCGGGCGGCGAGATCGCCTCCAGCAAATTCGTGCTGCACGATTTCGATTTCGAAAAGCCGGCCAGCAGCCTGCTGGCAACGGCCAACATCGCGGCCGCCTTCGGTCAGAGCAGCTACGAAATGTTCGATTATCCGGGCAACTACAGCGCCGCCGCCGACGGCAATGCCCTGGCGCGCGCGCGCATGGAAAGCCTGCATGGCCAGTGCGAGCAGATCGCCGCCACCACCGATGCCCGCGGGTTGCATCCGGGGGGCCTGTTCACCCTGGCCGAGCACCCGCGCGACGATTTCAACCGCGGCTACCTGGTCACCGCCGCGTCGTATCAGTTCAGTTACGAAGCGTACGCCAGCGGCGGTACCGAGTTCGTCTTCAAATGCAACGTCAGCGCGGTCGGCAAGGAGCATCCGTACCGGCCGCTGGCCACTGTGCGCCGGCCGGTGGTGCAGGGCCCGCAGACCGCCTTCGTGGTCGGCAAGGCGGGCGAGGAAATCTGGACCGATAAATACGGCCGCATCAAGGTCCAGTTCCACTGGGACCGCCTGGGCAAAAACGATGAAAACAGCTCGTGCTGGGTGCGCGTGGCGCAGGGCTGGGCCGGCAAGGGCTGGGGCGCCTTCACCTTGCCGCGCATCGGCATGGAAGTGGTGGTCAGTTTCCTCGAAGGCGACCCGGACCGCCCGCTGGTGACCGGCTGCGTCTACAACGGCAGCGCCGCGCCGCCGTATGCGCTGCCGGCCGAGCAGACCATCTCGACCGTGAAGTCGCAATCGTCCAAGGGGGGGGAAGGCTTCAACGAACTGCGCTTCGAAGACAAGAAAGGCGAGGAGGAAGTCTACATCCACGCCGAGCGCGACTTCCTGCGCGTGGTGAAGAACAACGACGCCCTGAAGGTGGGCTTCGAGACGGCCGACAAGGGCGACCAGACGGTCGATATCAAGAACGACCAGACCGTCAAGATCGGCAACGACCAGAAGCTCACGGTCACCAACGACCAGCTTGAAACCATCGACAACAACCAGACCGTCAAGATCAAGGCCGATCAGAAGACCGACGTGGGCGGCGACCAGACCGTCGGCATCACCGGTGCGCAGAAAATCAAGGCCGGCAGCACCATCGTGATCGAAGCGGGCACCTCGATCGAATTGAAAGTGGGCGGCAGCAGCATCAAGATCGAGGCCGGCAAAATCAGCATCAAGGCGCCGGAAATCGAGATCGCCGCCGACGCCAGCGCCAAGCTCAAGTCGGGCGCGATGATGGAAATTAAGTCGGGCGCGGTGATGACCATCGGCGGCGCGCTGGTGCAGATTAACTGATGCGCCGCGCGCCGATGGGTGTCGCGGCGCGGGGCAGTTTTCGGGCGCTCGCTGTTGAATATAACCATGTGGCAACGTATAATCCGCAGACCGTTTCCGTCCCTTTCCGCCACCTGACGCCCCTTTCGCGCAGCGTTACATCAACTTCCTGGATCCGATGCTGCTGACCCTACGCATACTCAGTTACCGCAACCAGCCAGTGCCGGCCGCGCCGCCGGTGCGCTTCGGCCCGGCGGGGGGGCAGATCGGCCGTTCGACCGACAACGCGCTGGTACTGGACGACCCGAGTAAATACATTTCGCGGGTCCATGCCAGCGTGCTGGCGCAGGGCGATGGCTTCGTGCTGGAAGACCTGGGCAGCAACGCCAGCGTGGTCAACGACCGGCCGCTCGGCAAGGGCAATCAGGTTCCTTTGCGCCACGGTGACCGGATCGTGATCGGCGACTACCTGCTGCAGGCGCAGGTCGAGGCGGGCCAGATGGCCGCGCCGCTGGCCCCGGCCGCCGTCAACAATGCGGCGCTGCCGCTGTTCGAGCCGCCGCCGCCGCCCGCGCCGGTGCAACTGCCGCCGCTTGAGCTGTTCCCGGGCGAAGGGTTCCCGGGCGCCGCCGCGCCAGCAGTGCCAGTGGTGCCGGCATACGGCATGTCGGCCGACCTGCTGTCGAGCTCCAGCCTGCTCGACGTCGGACCGGGGCAGGGCAGCCTTGGCGGCGACGATCCGCTCGGCCTGAATCTGTTCGCCGCGGCCCCGGCGGCACCGGCGCGCGCCGCCGAAAGCGATCACGTGTCGCCGGAACTGGCGGCGTTTTCGCTGGGTGCGCCGGCGTCGTTCGCCAGCCCTGTGCCTACCCCAACGCCGGCGCCGGCCGCGCCGTACCAGGCAGCGCCGTATCAGGCACCGACCGGCGGTTTTTCGATCCCGGCCGACTATGACCCGCTGGCCGATTTCTTCAAGCCGGCGGCGGTTCCCGTGCCCGTGCCCGCGCCCGCGCCGGCGACTCCCGTCGCCGCGCCGACGCCGGTGCCTGCGCCGGAGATTCCAGCGCCGGTGATTCAAATACCCGCGCCGGTTGCCGAGGCGCCCGCTGCGGCGCCACTGTCCATCCTGTCCGACGAATTCCTGCGCGACGCGCCGGGCGATGCGACGGCCTTTGTGCCGCCCATGGCCGCGCCGCCTGCCGCTGTGGTTCCGGCACCCATGGCTGCGGTGCCTGCGGCACCTGCACCAGCGCCGGCACCAGCACCAGCACCAGCACCGGCGGCCGCCGCCGTGCACGCGGCAGCGGCCCAGACCGACGGCGACAGCGCCGTGCTGCAGGCGCTGCTGCGCGGGTTGGGCTTGCCCCAGCTGCAGCTGCAGCGTCCGGCCACGGAAGTGGCGGAAATGATCGGCGCCATGCTGCGCGAAAGTACCGCCGGCACCATGGACGTGCTGATGGCGCGCGCCATGACCAAAAAGGAAAGCCGCATCGACATGACGATGCTGTCGGTCCGCGCCAATAATCCCCTGAAGTTCTTCCCGAATGTGGACGGCGCGCTGACCCAGATGCTGACCGGGGCGATGGCCGGCTACATGGCACCGGTGGACGCCATGGCCGGCGCCTTCGACGATTTGCGCGCGCATGAACTGGCCGTCATCGCCGGCATGCGCGCCGCCCTCGGCGCGGTGCTGCACCGGTTCGATCCGGCGCAGATCGAGTCGCGCCTGGCGCTGCCGACGGTGATGGACAAGATGATGTCGTCCAGCCGCAAGGCCAAGATGTGGGACCGGCTGGTGGAGTTGTACGGCGAGATCGCGCGCGAGGCCGACGACGACCTGCAGCGCCTGTTCGGCGAGAAGTTCTCCGAGGCGTATGAGGAGCAGGTCGAACGCCTGCGCCGGGCCAAGCAGCAGGAACGGTAACGCGGGCCGCAGCCCGGGCGGCGGCGCGCCGCGGTTGGTACACGGGGTCGGACGCGGTTGGCAAAATTAATATCACAACGAGGCATCGATGGCGTGGAAAAACAAGGTGGTCTGGTCCGAAGGCATGCTGCTGCAACCGCAGCACCTGCAGCAGCACGACCGCTACTGGCAAAGCCAGCTTGAAAACCGCGTTGCCGCGCTGCGCCCGTACAGCTGGGGCTTCGCCGAGCTGAAGATCGACGAGCACCAGCTGGCGCTGGGCAAGCTGGCGCTGCAATCGTGCACTGCCGTGCTGCCCGACGGTACGCCGTTCACGCTGCCGGCCGACGACGAACTGCCGCTGCCGCTGGATATTCCGGCCGACGCGCGCAATGTGCTGGTGGTGCTGGCGCTGCCGCTGCGCCGCCACGGGGTGGCCGAAGTGGCCAACGGCGCCGGCACCGACAACTTCGCGCGCCACCGCAGCGACGATTACGAAGCCTGGGACAGCAACGGGCTCGACAACAGCGCCCTGATGCAGGTTGGCAAACTGCGCCTGCGCCTGGCGCTGGCGTCCGAAGTGGTCAATGCCTACGCCACCGTCGGCGTGGCCCGCATCGTCGAACGGCGCGCCGACAACCGGGTGGTGATCGATCCCGACTACAGCGTGGCGTGCCTGGATTTCCGCGCCGCGCCGCGCCTGGCCGCGTTCGCCGACGAACTGGCTGGCCTGCTGCACCAGCGCGGCGACCTGCTGGCTGCGCGCCTGTCGCAGCCGGGCGCCGCGGGCGCGGCCGAAATCGCCGACTTCCTGCTGCTGCAGCTGATCAACCGGGTCGAGCCGCTGGTCATGCACCTGGCCGGCGCCAGCGGCGTGCACCCGGAAACCCTGTACCAGACCCTGGTGTCGCTGGCCGGCGAACTGGCCACCTTCACCGATCCGGGCAAGCGCAGCGCCAGCTATCCGGTGTACCGCCACGATCAGCTGGCCGAAACGTTCGCGCCCGTGATCGCCGACTTGCGGCGCGCGCTGTCG
This sequence comes from Janthinobacterium lividum, assembly GCA_943372275.1. GTDB lineage: Bacteria > Pseudomonadota > Gammaproteobacteria > Burkholderiales > Burkholderiaceae_D > Telluria_A > Telluria_A lividum_A. The sequence continues at coordinate 15,898 of CALRYE020000009.1, read as the reverse complement.
ACCGTGATGGACAGCCAGGCGGTGCCGATTCCGCTCGACGAGCGCCAGTTTGGCATCCGCGTGGCGGTGGTGCCCGATCGCGAATTGCTGCGCTCGGCCACCTTCGTGCTGGCCGTGAACGCCCACATGCCGCCGGAGATGCTGCGCGGCGCGTTTCCGGCCCAGGTCAAGATCGGCTCGGTGGAGAAGATCCGCGATCTGGTCAACCTGCAGTTGCCCGGCATCGGCTTGCGGCCGTTGCCGGTGGCCCCGCGCCAGCTGCCGTTCTACGCCGGCTACACCTACTTTGAACTCGACAGCGGCAGCGAGTACTTCCAGCATCTGCACCAGTCGGCCGGTTTCGCCATGCACGTGGCCGGCGATTTTCCGGGACTGCAGATGCAGTTCTGGGCCATCAGGAGGTAACGCGCCATGAGTACTCAGGATCCGGGCAAGCCGGAGCACGATCCCGCCAAGCCGGTGCAGGATCCGGACGCCACGATGCTGATCCTGAACCCCGGCGGGCGCCGCCCGGGTTCAGCCGCGGCCGCGACAGCGGCGCCGGCGCCAGCGTCGGCAGCGCCCGGCAGCGCCGCGCTGCCGCACAGCGTGCTGGCCGGCAGCGGTCTGAATCGCCTGGTGCGCGCGGCCGATCCGCTGCTCGACCTGGTGGTGCCGCTGCGGCACACCATGCAGCCACCCGACCTGGCCCAGCTGCGCGAGCGCCTGGCGCTGGCGATCCGCACGTTCGAAGCCGACGCCGCCGCCGCCGGCGTGCCCACCGATACCATCGCCGCCGCCCGCTACGCCTTGTGCACCTTGCTCGACGAGACCATCGCCGGCACGGCCTGGGGCAGCGGCGTGTGGGGCACGCGCAGCCTGCTGGTGGCGTTTCATAACGAAGCGTCGGGCGGCGAGAAGTTCTTCCTGGTGCTGCAGCGCTTGAGCCAGGAACCGGCCAGGCATCTCGACCTGCTCGAACTGATGTACCTGTGCCTGGCGCTGGGTCTGGAAGGGCGCTTCCGCGTGGCCGAGCAAGGGCAGGCGCAGTTGACGCAGCTGCGCGAGCGGCTGCTGCAGCTGATCGGCCAGCACCGCGGCGCGGTCGAGACCGACCTGTCGCCGCACTGGCGCGGCGCGGCCGCGCCGGCCGTCGCGCCGCTGCGCCGCACGCCCGTGTGGGTGCTGGCCGCAGGCGCCTGCGCGCTGCTGCTGGGCGCGCAGCTGGCCGCGTCGGTGGCGCTCAACCGCAGCTCCGATCCGGTGTTCGCCAAGCTGTCGGCGCTGCGCCAGGCCGCTGCCGTTGCTTCCGCCGCTGTAGCTCCAGCGCCGGCGCCGGGCGGCGCGCCGTCGCGCCTGGCCACCTTCCTGGCGCCGGAAGTGGCGCAGGGCCTGGTCAGCGTGACCGAAGCGCCGGGGCGCACCACCATCACCCTGCACGGCGAAGGCATGTTCGGCTCCGGCAGCGCGGAGGTGGACGACAGGATGACGGGCCTGTTGGCCCGCATCGGCGAAGCCCTGGGCACGTTGCCCGGCAAGGTGCAGGTGATCGGCCACACCGACAATACCAAGCCCGGCCTGTCGGCGCGCTACCCGTCTAATTACGACCTGTCCAAAGCGCGCGCGTCCAGCGTGATGGCGGCGCTGGCCCGCTACGCCGGTCCGCCGGCGCGCTACAGCGTGGAAGGGCGGGGCGACGCGACCCCGTTCACGTCCAACGACAGTGCGGCCGGACGCGCGCGCAACCGCCGCGTCGATCTGGTGGTGCTGGCCCCGGCCAGCGCGCCGTAGACACGATAAAAACGCAGTGAGCGCCGATTTCGCCTTGCCGTCCCTGGCTGTTCCACCCATTTTTTACCGCTTCGGCGACCCCATATGAAACGTCTGTTTTCCTGGCTGTTCAAGCGCGCGGTGCTGGCATTCATCGGCGTGCTGCTGGTGTCGCTGGTGTTCTGGTTCGAGGCGCCCCTGATTGCCTTCGATGGCAAGGAGCCCTTCGCCGGCACCGGCATCCGCTGGTTCTTCATCGCGCTCATGTTCGCCGCCTGGGCCGGCTGGTTCGGCTGGAAGATGCTGGCGGCCCACCTGGCCAACCGCCGCCTGATGGCCAGCCTGGCCGCCGCCGATGCGCCGGCCGCACCCGCCGGCGCGGACGCCGGCATGACGGCGGCCTCGGTGCAGGAACAGGCCGCGCTCAAGGAGCGCATGGAGCAGGCCCTGGCCGTGCTGCGCAAGTCCTCGGGTGGCCAGCGCTGGGGCAGCCAGTATTTGTACCAGCTGCCGTGGTATATGTTCGTGGGCGCGCCGGGCAGCGGCAAGACCACCACCTTGCTCAATTCCGGCCTGCGCTTTCCACTGGCCGACGCCATCGGCCCGGGCGCCGTGGGCGGCGTGGGCGGCACGCGCCAGTGCGACTGGTGGTTCACCGACGAAGCCGTGCTGCTCGATACGGCCGGGCGCTACACCACCCAGGACAGCGATGCCGCGCTCGACCAGGCCGGCTGGAACGGCTTTCTCGGCCTGCTGAAAAAGCACCGTCCGCGCCGCCCCATCAACGGCGTCATCGTCGCCCTCAGCGTGGCCGACCTGCTGCAGCAGGGACCGGCCGCGCGCCAGACCCAGGCCGTGGCGATCCGCGCGCGCATCCGCGAGCTGCACGAAAAGCTCGGCAGCAGTTTTCCCGTCTACGTCACCGTCACCAAGTGCGACCTGCTGGCCGGCTTCATGGAGTTTTTCGACACCCTCGGCCGCGAGGAACGTGCCCGCGTCTGGGGCATGACGTTCCCGATCGAGGCCGACGGCGCGGCGGCGCTGGCGGCGTTTCCGGCGCGCTTCCTGGAGCTCGAGCAGCAGCTGCAGGCCCGTGTGCTGGGGCGCATGCAGCAGGAACGCGACCTGCAGCGGCGCTCTTTGCTGTACCGTTTTCCGCAGCAGTTCGGCGGCCTGGGCGAAGTGCTCGACGGCTTCCTGAAAGCGGTGTTCGAACCGACCCGCTACGAGGCCAGCGCCCAGCTGCGCGGCGTGTACTTCACCAGCGGCACCCAGGAAGGCAATCCGATCGACCGGGTGATGGGGGCGCTGGCCGCCACCTTCGGCCTGGACCGCAAGGTGCTGCCTGCCAACGCGGCTAGTGGTCGCAGCTACTTCATTACCGACCTGCTGCGCGAAGTGATGTTCAAGGAGGCGGGCCTGGCCGGCGTCGACGCCGGTTACGAACAGCGCCAGCGGCGTTTGCGCTGGGCGGGCGCGGGCGCCGCCGCGCTGCTGCTGGTGCTGCTGACGGCGGGCCTGGCCACCAGCTATGTGCGCAACGGCCGCACCGTGCAGGAAGTGGCGCAGCGCAGCGACGCGCTGGACAAGCTGGTGCAGGCGGCCCCGCCGGGCGGCCCGGTGGCCGGCGTGCTGCCGATGCTCGATGCGGCGCGCACGCTGCCGGGCGGCTACGCCGAGCGCGACGCCGGCGCGCCGCTGCTGAACCGCTTCGGCCTGAACCAGGGTGACAAGCTGGGCGCCGGCGCCCAGCTGGCCTACCAGCGCCTGCTGCGCTCGGCCTTGCTGCCGCGCCTGACGGGGCGGCTGGAAGAGGTGCTGCGGCGCGGCGACGCCAACAACCAGGAGCAGCTGTATGAAGCCCTGCGCGTGTACCTGATGCTGGGCCAGCCGGATCACCTGGACGCCGATTCGGTGCTGGCGTGGCTGGCGGTCGACTGGCGCCGCAGCCTGCCCGACGCCACGGTGGAGCAGCGCGACCAGCTGCTCGAGCATGCCGCCGCCCTGCTGGAAAGCGGCGCCGAGCCGGCCGTGCTCGACACCGCGCTGGTGACCAGCGTGCGCGGCACCTTGGCCATGATGCCCTTGCCCGAGCGGGTGTACAACCGGGTCAAGCGCCAGGTGGCCCAGGCCAAGCTGCCCGAATTCTCGGTCAACCGCGCCGTCGGTCGCGATGTCTCGGCCGTCATGGGGCGCAAGAGCGGCGAGCCGCTCACGCGCGGCATCGCCGGCCTGTACAGCGTGGCCGGCTACCGCGAGCTGCTCAAGCAGATGCCGCTGGCGCTGGTCGATATCGCCAAGGACAGCTGGGTACTGGACCGGCGCGAAGGCGAGGGCAGCGCCGGCGCCATCAACGCGCTGACCGGCGACCAGATGAACGCGGCCGTGCTGCAGCTGTACTACGCCGACTATATCCGGGTGTGGGACGCGCTGCTGGCCGACGTGCGCGTGGCGCCGTTCTCCAGCCTGGACCAGGGCGCGCGCATCACCAACGCGCTGGCCGCGGCAGATTCGCCGCTCAAGGCCTTTTTGGTGGCGGCGGCGCGCGAGACCACGCTCGACGGTGTCGCCACCACGGGCGCGGTGAAGATCGACGCGGTACGCAACAAGATGAACGAGGCGCGCAAGAAGCTCGAAGCGGCGTTAAGCGGCGACGACACCCCCGCGCCCGCCGTCAAGGCCGGCAATCCGGTCGACCGCCATTTCGAAGCCCTGCGCAAGCTGGTCGGCACGCCTGCGGCGCCGGGCCCGCTGGATGCGCAGCTGGCGCTGCTCAAGGATGCCTCGCAATACTTCGATGCGGCCGACAAGGCGCGCCGCGCCGGCACCCCCGCGCCGGCGGGCGATGTGCTGCAAAAGATCAAGCGCGCCGCCGAAGGTACGCCGGCGCCGCTGGGCGACATGCTGCAGAACGTCGACAGCGCCGGCGCCGGCCTGACCCTGGGCAGCGAGCGGGCCCGTATCCAGGCGCTGTGGGCGGCCGAAGCGGCGCCGTTCTGCCGCGACGCCATCGCCGGGCGCTACCCGCTGGTGCGCAGCGCCACGCGCGACGCCACGCCTGACGACTTCGGCAAGTTCTTCGGCCCGGGCGGCACCATGGATGATTTCTTCAGCAAGAACCTGGCAGCGCAAGTGGACATGTCGGGTGGCCAGTGGAAGTGGCGCAACACGGGCGATGCGCCGATCGGCATCGGCCAGGAAGTGCTCAACCAGTTTCAGCGCGCGGCGCGCCTGCGCGAGATGTTCTTCGGCGCCGGTGGCCGCCAGCCGTCGCTGCGCTTCGAATTGCTGGCACAGGCGAGCGACCCGGCACTGACCAAAGTCACGCTCGATATCGACGGCCAGCCGGTGCTGTACACGGCCGGCGCGGCTTCGCGCGCCGCCGCCATCACGCTGCCGTCCGGCAAAGGGGGCGGCCAGGTGTTCTTCGACGCCACCCCGGCATTGCGCGCGGAGTTGCGCACCGAAGGTCCCTGGGCCTGGTTCCGCATGCTCGACAAGGGCGTGCTGCAGCCGGGCGCGCAGGGCGAACGCTACGCGCTGGCCTTCGACCTGGATGGCCACAAGATGGCCTACCAGCTCACCGCCAGCAGCGTGATCAATCCATTCCGGCGCGACGCGCTCGAGCAGTTCCGCTGCCCGTCGGGCTGGTAAGGGACCGCGCATGAAAGTGGCGCGATGAGCGTGGGCTTTTTCGGCAAAGTGCAAAGCCATGGCGACTTCGTCGGCCGGCGCCTGCCACCGTCGATGCAGCGGCCGCTGGACGACTGGCTGCAGGCGGCGCTGCTGACCAGCCGCGAGCAGCTCGGTGGCGCCTGGGTGGGCCTATGGGCCAACAGCCCGGTGTGGCGCTTCGCGCTGGGGCCGGGTGTGTGCGGAGCGCAGGCCTGGCTGGGGGTGATGATGCCCAGTGCCGACCGGGTGGGGCGCTGTTTTCCGCTGGTGCTGGCCGCGCCCCTTGCGGCCGCGCCCGCGCTGCCGCACTGCCTCGGTCCCCTGGGCGGCTGGTTCCGCCATCTGGAGGATCTGGCGCTGTCGTCGCTCGATCCGGGCTTCAGTCTCGATGCCTTCGATGCGGCGCTGCTGGCGACACCCGACGGGGTGGTGCTGCCCGATGCCGGGGCGCGTGCAGCGCCGGGCCCGGCGTTCGCGCTCATCGAGCCGGGCCGCATGCCGCAACTGGCCTACGGCGCCATCGACGGCGCAAGCGCCTGGTGGACCGACGGTTCCGAGCACGTGACACCGACCCTGGCGCGCTGCACCGGCTTGCCGCCGCCGGCCGCGTTCGCAGCATTGCTCGATGGCGGCTGGCCGGCGCGTGGCTGGCAGCAGGCCTGAAATCGGCCTTCAATCAAGCCTGAATTCCGACGTGATGCCAGGCTTGGTGTCAGGCCTGATGTCAGGCCTGATACGCCTCGCCGCACAGGGCAAGCAGCACGGTGATGTTGTCGCGTCCACCGTACGCCTTGGCCATGTCGATCAGCTGCGCGCATAGCTGATCGAGATTGCCTGGCGCGGCCTGGGCCAGCAGGCTTTGCATCTCGGCGTGCGGCACGCTGCCGTGCAGCCCGTCGCTGCACAGCATCAGCACGTCGCCGGTCAGCGCCAGGTGCGAGCGCACTTCCGGCGTGACCGATGCGGTCGGTCCGACCGCCTGCAACAGCAGGTTGCGCGCGGGTAGATTGTCGAACATCCCCGCTTCGAGCGCCTGCTGGTACATGGTCTGGTCGCGCGTGAGCTGTTCCAGCACGCCGCCGCGCAGGCGGTACAGGCGGCTGTCGCCCACATGGAAAAACACCAGCGGCGATTCGGCATGGGGGCGCCAGAAACCGGTCAGCGTGGTACCCATGCCGCCCTCGCTGCGGTTGCGCTGGCAGTTTTGCGCGTACAGGCTGGCATTGGCATGGGCGATCCCCGCATGCAGCAGGCGAACCGCGCCGGCGGCCGGATCGGACCAGGTGGCGTCGGGGTCGGCCAGCAGGGCGGCGGCCGGGGCGGGCAGCGCGGGCGCGCATTGCTGCAGATAGTCGCGCAAGGCGGTCAGCGCCCCGGCGCTGGCGACTTCGCCGGCGGCGTGGCCGCCCATGCCATCGGCCACCATGGCCAGCCCCAGCGCTTCATCCACGAGAAAGTTGTCTTCGTTCCCTTCGCGTACCGGACCGATGTCGGTGGCGCCGAAGGCCAGCGCCGCGGGCAGGCGGTGCACGCGCACGGCGGATAGGGGAATGGTCATGGTCATGGGCATGGAAGTGTCGTGATGGGATGCGGCTTACGCGCCGCCGGCGTCGGCGATAAAGCGCGCGCGCTCGCCTGGGTTGTCGATATGACTGGCGAGCAGCTGCACGAATTCGAGCTTGTCGCCGGTCTGCTTCATGGCGCGCTTGGCGACCACGCGGGCAATCGGGCCGATCAAATCGGTCAGCCTGGCGGTGACGGCGTCGGCATAGGCCTGGTCGAACGTCACCGGAACCCGAATGGCCGAGCGGCCCGCCGCCGAGCCGATGGCCGTGCCGAACGCCGTTCCTGGGTTGTTTCCCGGCCCGCCTCCCGAGCCGGCGCCGCTGGCCAGTCCCGCCATGGTGCCGCCGGCGGCAATGCCGCTGCCGGTGCCGGTGGCTTCGAGTTTTTTGCGCACCAGCGCCACGCCCTGCTGAAACTGCACGCGGCCCACATCCGAGGGAATGTGCGGCAGCAGCAGGTCGGATAGCTGGTCCAGGCCCTCGGCCTTGTCGGCGACTTTCTTGATCAGGAATCTGGCCATCGGACCGATCTGGCGCGCCAGCATGGTTTCCACTTCGGGCAGCGCTTCGCGCTTCCAGGCCGTCATGTTGGCAAAGCCACTGCCGGTCGGCTCGGCGCTGCCGCTGCCGCTGCCACTGTTATTCACCCCGCCCAGGGTCGGCATCGATGCGCGGGGCGCGGCATCGAAGGCGCCCATGCCGCCGGCCAGGATGGTGCGGTCGCTGTCGGCCAGCGTGGTGGCGTCGGGATCGCCCGCGGGTTGTCCGCTGGCGGCCGCGCGCGCGGCCGCCAGCAGCGCATCGTGGAACGCGCGCGCCGAGGCGAACCTGGCCGCCGGCGCCTTGGCGATGGCGCGCGCCACCACCGCATCGAAGTGGCTGCCCAGCGCCGCCAGCACCTGCGAGGGCGCGGCCGGCTGGTCGTTGAGGATCTGGTGCATGACGGTCGAGGCCGAGCCGACGAACGGCCGCACGCCCGTGAGCAGCTGGTACAGCACGATGCCGGCCGAGAACACGTCGGCGCGGCCGTCGACCGGCTCGCCGCGGAACTGCTCGGGCGACATGTAGCTGGGCGTGCCGATCATGGAGCCGGCTTGGGTCAGGGTGGACGACTCGATGCGGGCGATGCCGAAGTCGCTGATCTTGACCTGTGCGGCCGAGGTGATCAGCAGGTTGGCCGGCTTGATGTCGCGGTGTACCACGCCGCGCGAGTGAGCGTATTCCAGTCCCTGCAGCAGGTCGCCCATCCAGGCCAGCACGCGCGCCATCGGGGTGGGGCGGTCCGGCGCCATCAGCGTGTCGAGCGCCGCGCCCTCGACAAACTCCATGGCGATATACGCCGATTCGGTGGTCTCGCCGTAATCGTAGACCGTGACGATATTCGGATGGTTCAGGCGTCCCGCGGCCTGCGCCTCGTTCTTGAAGCGCCCGATCAGGTCGCGCTGTTCGCTTTCGCTGAACATCTCCTTGCGGATCGTCTTGAGCGCCACGACCCGCTCGATGCCCGGGTCGAACGCCTTATAGACGACGCCCATGGCGCCCTTGCCCAGGATGCTCTCGACGCGGTACTTACCCAGTTGTTCGATCATGCCGCCGCTTCCCGCTTCATTCGTCCAGCATCTTCATGGCGCTGGCAAGGCTGGAGCGCATGCGCGCGAACGAACGCGCCAGCGCGGAGAGCTCGTCGCTGCCTTTGACCTCGAATTCCTCGGCATTGAACTCGCCCAGGCTGACCTGGTCGGCCAGGCGCGCCATGCGCGTGATGCGGCGCGTGACGAAGAAGTGCACCATGATGTTCAGGGCGATGAACAGGAAGGCGAAGATGACCAGCATCGACAGCATGTAGGTTCGCAGCATGGCGCTGGCGCGCTGCAGCGGCACGTCCATCGGCACCGACACCACCTGGGCGCCCACAATCTCCATGTGCTTCCAGCCGAAGCCATTGTTGCGCCCGTAGATGTCGGTCATGGTCTTGGGCGCGGCGTCGGGCACGCTGTGGCAGCGCAGGCACGCTTCGCTCTTGATCTGCAGCGGACGCGCCACATAAAGGGCTGGCCCGATCGAGGTGCTGCGCTGGCCGACCAGTTCGGTCAGTGCCGGCTTGGCGCGCAGGGTGTTGACCAGGTCGGCCTCCCAGTCGGCCGCGCGGTCGCGCAGGTTGGTGGGATTGAGGGTCGCTTCCTTGTAGCTGAAGTCGGGATACTGCTTGAGCAGCTGGGCCAGATGTTCGGTGGCGGCGAACGAGGGGATCGACTGCGGCAGGAATTCGTACTTGAGCCGGGTCTCCAGCAGCGGCACGATCTGCGCGGCCGTGTAGCTGCGCGCGGCCAGCGCCGACTGCATCAGCACGCGCGCGCTCTGCAAGGTTTCCTCGCGGGCGTTCTGCTGCAGCAGGTGGTTGGTTACCGCGCTGGTGGCGCCGAAGCCCACCGCGAAAATAGCCAGGAAGACGATATTGAATTTCGCCGCGATCGAGAATTTCATGGGAATACCTTAAAACTGGTCGGAGGGATAGTTGGTGGTGGTGGTGGCGGGCTTGGGGCGGGCCTGGCGTGGCGGGGCAAAGCGCCGCTGCACTTGCTGGCGCAAGGCCGGATGACCGGCAAGCCAGGGCGCCAATTCCGCGTAGACGGCGGCCCGTTCGCGCTTGGGCGCCACCGGCGCCCCTTTGACAACGAGCGGGGTCAGCGGTTCCATGAAGACGCGCGGCATGGCCGTCAGAAAGCGTGCGGGAGGGCGTGCCACCATGACCATCGGCTTGGTGCCGGTGCGGTAGGCGAATTGCTCGCGCGGCAGTTTGGTGCGGCGCGGCGGCGCGCCGGCCCCGGTTTCGTGGACCATCAGGTCGGCCGACTCGGCGAACAGTTCGGTGGTGTCGGCGGCCACGTGCATGGTGGTCGTGGCGGCGAGGTCGGCCAACTCGATATGGGCGCTGCCGACCGTCAGCGGCTGCTTGCCGGTGTCGGCGACTTTCATCCAGCCATCGAGCAAGATCAATTGCGCAGCATTCTTGACGAGGAAGCGGGACGCCGGGCCGACGGCGATGGGGCGGCCGCCCAGATCGAGTTGAATTGCACTGTTCGTGGTTTCGACCATGTCGTTGGGCTGCAGCGCCACGCCGCGCCCGGCGCCATACACGCTGGTGTCGCGCACCAGGCGCACGTGATGTTCGGCGAAGGTGATGGTGAATGTGCCGGTGGCGGACGTTGCCTGCGCGGTGGGGGTGGCCGGCGTGGCGGCACTGGCAGGCGTGGCGGCAGTGCATACGACGGGGGCAATGAGCCACAGCGACAGCCCAGCGAGGGTTTTAAACACGGGTACTCCCGAAAGCCCAGGTAAGGAGAAAGATGCACGCACGCCGGGTGATGCATGGAATAGTTATTCTACAGTAATGTTGAATGACTGAGACAAGTGATTGGGGCTTTTGTGGCGCTGTCGCCGCCAAGTCGGCAGGCAAAAGGAAGCATTGAACTGTTCGGTCCGGCGGATCGTGGCAGGGCGCAATCGCCGGCGGCGTGGCAGGTGGTTACCGCACTGCGCGATGCTGCCCGGCGGGCGCGACCCTGATCCAAACGGGCTCGCTAATGCAGCCGGGTTAGCCCTTTGGAGACCCCGAGTGAGCGCTACCAACGCGCCAAAAAGGAGGCGCGCCTAGCATAGTTTCAAAGGTAAAATCTATGACATTTTCGGATAATTTAGGATAAAATCGGCAAGATAACGATTTCATTTGTGCCACAGACTACGTGAACGTAAATGGTTGCGCAAACACTTTCATGCACGTGTGGTAAATTGGCGACCACTTTTCACTAAACACGGGGAAAAATCCTGAAACGCCCTTTTCTCTATTGCAATCTCACAAACTCTCTCGCAGAATGCATAGAGCGAGTTTTCTGGAAGCGCTCCCAATCAACCGCACCATGCTTTGAGGAGTTCGCCGGAAACAGCTACCGTTGATTGCATCACCGTTGTACCCAAAAAAAATATCACTACAAAAAGCACCAGAGGAGACCGACTTTGTTTAACTTGAAAAAAACCGCTATTGCCATGGGCGTCGCCCAGATCGCCATGATGCATGGCAACTCCGCAATGGCTCAAACCGCCCCAGCGCCCGCTGTGGACACCGTCGTGGTTGTGTCGGGTCAGCGCGCAGCACTGCAATCGGCGCAAAAACTGAAACAGAACTCGGACGAAGTGGTCGATTCGGTTGTTGCCGAAGACATCGGCAAGCTGCCCGATCGTTCCGTCACCGAGGTACTCCAGCGTATCGCCGGCGTGACCATGGACCGCAACATGGCAGGTGACCCGAACCGCCAGGCCGTTGAAGGCTCCGGCGTGTCGGTGCGTGGCCTGACCTACGTGCGTTCGGAAATCAATGGCCGCGACGCTTTCTCGGCCGGCGGTGGCCGCTCGCTGGGCTTTACCGATGTGGCGCCGGAACTGATGGCTGGCGTCGACGTCTACAAGAATCCGTCCGCGGAACAGATCGAAGGCGCAGTCGCGGGCCTGGTCAATCTGCGCACCGCCATGCCGTTCGACTTCAAGGGCTTCAAGGGCTCGATTGGCTTGTCGGGCACCTATGGCAGCCTGCGCAAGGGCAAGGTTGCGCCAACCGGCACGGTGCTGCTGTCGGACCGCTGGAAAACCCGATTCGGTGAATTTGGCGCGTTGGTCAACTTCGCCCACGCCAAGAGCGACACCCGTACCGACGCGATCGGCGTCGATCCGTATTTCCCGCACATTAACTCGCAGGACCCGGCCAAGTACGATGCGTCGCAGACCAAATGGCTGCCGCTCGGCGGCGGCTTGCGCTCGCAGGAATTCGAGCGTACCCGGCGTGGCGACTACGCAGGGTTCCAGTGGCGTCCTAACAAGGACGTGACTGCCGCGCTGACGTATTTCAAAACCAATTACAAGGAAGACCTGAGCGAGCGCGCAGTCGCGTCGTCCGAAGACAAGTGGTACCAGCAAGTAGCTGGCGCCGATACCGTCTACGACGACAATGGCGCTTTCCAAAGCGGCACGATTTCGAATCCGACCTACGGCGGTTCGCCGTTCAACAGCTCGCGCCGCATCAATGCCCGCGAATCGTCGACCCGCGACCTGTCGCTGAACGTGCAATGGCGCGTCACGCCTAGCCTGACGATCACCAACGATCTGCAGAGCGTGCGTTCCAAGACCAACGGTTTCGACGCCGACGTCTCGACCGGCTTCATCCTGCCGAACCAGACGATGGACATGACCGGCTCGGTGCCGAAGATCGGCCTGGGTTCGGCCGCGTACATGGCCGATCCGAAGAACTACTACTGGGCTTACACCCAGGAAGCGCTGGATCATGCCGAAGCCAAGCAGACCGCCTGGCGTACCGACGTCAAGTACGATTTCGACCATCCTGTGCTGCGCGACATCCGCTTCGGTGTGCGTCTGGCAGACCGCGAAGGCGAAAATCACAAGGCCCAGAAATTCTACAACTGGCAGGCCATTACCTTCCCATGGATGGAAGGCTGGCAGATCAATGGCGTAGCGCGTCTGAGCGATCCGCGTTTTGCCGGTGACGCAACCCTGACCCAGATCCCGAACTTCTTCGGCGGTAAGATCGACGTTCCGGCGATGTTCTACCCGGACGATGCGGTGGCACGCGATTTCCCGAACTCCTGGACCCGTCTGCACGCCTACCATGACGTCCTGTGCGCAGAAAAAGGTTCGACCTGTACGCCGTGGAAGGCATCGACTTTCGATACCCCTTCGGCCACCAACACCCAGACCGAAAAGACCCGTTCGTTCTATACGCAGATGCGCTTCGGCTTTGACGACCTGCAGCGCCCGATCGACGGTAACCTCGGCATCCGCTACGTCAAGACCAGCGACAGCGCCAACGGCTACATCGCGTTCGACCCGTCGGCGTACGATATCCCGGGCGACGCGCCGGTAGAAGGCGTCAACACGCTGGTGTATGTCAACAAGTTCGAAACGCCGGTACGCACCAAGACCTCGTACGACAACTGGCTGCCGAGCTTGAACCTGCGGATGAAGTACAACGAACAGCTGCAGTTCCGCTTTGCCGCAGCTAAATCGATGGCGCGTCCGGACTTCAACCAGCTGCAATCGCTGACCACGCTGAACAACTCGGTCAATCGCCTCACGTACAAGAACGTTGTCACCGGCGCCACCACCAAGGTGGTGTTCAATGGCTCGAACCTGACCGGCAGCAGCGACGGCAATCCGTACCTCAAGCCAACCACCTCGGTCAACGTCGACCTGACGGCCGAGTGGTACTTTGCCAAAGCCGGTTCGCTGACGCTGGCGATGTTCAACAAGGACATCAAGGACATCATCGTCAACGAAAACTACGGCTACACCGTGAACGACCGCGACGGCAAGCCAGTGGTGTTCAACGTCACCCACCCGGTCAATGGCGCCAAGGGCCATGCCCGCGGCTTCGAGATCGCGCACCAGCAGTACTACGACTTCGTGCCTGAGTGGCTCAGCGGTGTCGGTACCCAGTCGAGCTACACCTTCGTCTCCAGCGAGCGCTCGCTGAACAACCCGGTGCCAGCAGCCTACTGCGTGGGTAACGATTCATCGAACCAGAACCTGTCGATCAACGGCTGCGATACCGACGGTCGTCCGTTCGGCAAGACACCGCTGCAGGGCCTGTCGCGTCACACCGTCAACTTCGCACTGATGTTCGAGAAGCGTGGTCTGTCGGCCCGCCTGGCTTACAACTGGCGTTCGAAGTATCTGGTGGCTGTGAACACCTGGGGTAGCCGCGGCAACAACGGTCTGAACACCGACCCGAACTCCGGTCCAAAGTACCTGGTCCCGACCACCATCAACGACCAGGCCTATGGCCTGCCGCTGTGGCAAGCGTCGTACGGTCAGCTCGATGGTTCGATCTTCTACGACTTCACGCCGAAGTTCCGCGTTGGTCTTGAAGCGCAGAACTTGAACGATGCCAAAACGCGTCAGATCATGCAGCAGCACGCTGGCATGTTCACCCGCCAGGTCTTCATGAGCGGTCCGCGTTACGCGATCCAGGCACAGTACTCGTTCTAAGCTGGTTTTGCCGGGTTTGCGCCCGGAATAAACCGGAGGGCGCCGCGCTCGACGCGGCGCCTTTCATCAGCCAACCTGCCGGGTTGGCTTTTTTTTTCCTGCACGACGACAAAACAGTACAAAATAATAGCCACCACAGGAGACACCATGCACGAGAACCGGATTCGCAAGATCGTCATTGTCGGCGGCGGCACGGCCGGCTGGATGGCGGCCGCGCCGCTGGCCATGAGCCTGGGGCTGGATTGCGAGATCGTCCTGATCGAGTCGCCCGAGATCGGCACCATCGGCGTGGGCGAGGCCACCTTGCCGACCATCCGCGCCTACAACGCCACGCTGGGCATCGATCCGGTCGACTTCGTCAAAAAGACCCAGGCCAGCTTCAAGCTCGGGATCGAGTTCAAGGACTGGGGCCACACCGGCAACCGGTTCTTCCACGGTTTTTCCGACTACGGCCCCACCATCGACGGGCGCTCGCCGCACCTGTACTGGATGCGCCTGGCCCAATCGTTCAACAACATGCCGGCGATTGAAAACTGGTCGATGTGCGCGGTCATGGCGCGCCATTTCAAGTTCACCGAGCCTAGAAACGACGGCAACATCGTCGATCGCGCCTTCACCTACGGCTACCACTTCGACGCCGGCCTGTACGCCGCCTACCTGCGCGACTACGCCGTCGCCCGCGGCGCCCGGCGTGTCGAAGGCACCATCGTCCATGTCGAGCTGCATCCCGAAACGGGCTTCGTGACCACGCTGACGCTGAACGACGGGCGCCGCGTGGACGGCGACCTGTTCATCGACTGCTCGGGCTTTCGCGGCCTGCTCATCGAAGGCGCCTTGCAGGCGGGTTACGAGGACTGGAGCGACTACCTGCCGTGCAACAGCGCGCTGGCGGTGCCGTGCGCGAAAGTGCCGACGATGACGCCCTACACCACGTCGACCGCCAAGGCGGCCGGCTGGATGTGGCGCATCCCGCTGCAGCACCGTACCGGCAATGGCCATGTGTACAGCAGTCACTTCATGAGCGACGATCAGGCGCGCCAGATCTTGCTCGATGGGCTGGACGGACGGGCGCTGGACGAGCCGCGCCAGCTGCGCTTCGTGACGGGGCGGCGGCGCAAGTCGTGGGACAAGAACGTGGTGGCGATCGGCCTGGCGGCCGGTTTCGTCGAGCCGCTCGAGTCGACCAGTATCGCGCTGATCGAAACGGCGGTCGGCAAATTGATCGAGCATTTTCCCGACCGCAGCTGCGATCCGGCGCTGGCGCAGAAGTTCAACAACCATATGGCCAAGCGCTATGAATCGGTGCGTGACTTTATCGTCCTGCATTACAAGGTGACGCAGCGCGACGACTCGGAATTCTGGCGCTACTGCGCCAACATGGCCATCCCGGACGGGCTGCGCGAGCAGCTGGAGCGGTTCCGCGAACGGGGCGAGATCGGCATTACCGATAACGATGGCTTCCAGGAGCCGTCGTTCGTCGCCATGCTGATGGGATTGGGCCTGCAGCCCAAGGCCTACGACCCGGCGGTCGATGCGCTCGACATGCGCGAATTGCACGGCCACTTCGCCGGGCTGCGCGACATGATCGGCGCGGCGGTGGCGCGCATGCCGGAGCAGAGCGAGTTTATCGCCAGGACCTGCGCCGCGCCGCCCGTGCCCGGTCTGGCGGGCTGACCCAAAGCGCAGCCTCCCAGGCTGCGTTTTTTTGGCGCTGTCCTCGTTAGGTGTAGATTTTGAACTTTAACCCAGCAGTAACGGTCCAACCAGCATCCCTCCACAGTGGAGTCAGGCATGCGGCGCCGTTCCTTCACCACCCTGTTGGGCCAGCTGAAAACTTTATCGCCACAGCAACGCGA
>CALRYE020000008.1:0-87303 GCA_943372275.1 Janthinobacterium lividum | reverse complement strand
AGCGACGAAAAAAAGCCACCGACTTCGGTGGCTTTTTTTCGTCGCTACGTCGGCAAGCGACAGGCGCAAAAAAGGGACCCAAGGTGCAGGTCCCGATGGCGGCGTCAGCCCGGATCCGGGCCGACCAACCCAACAAATTAACGGCGCGCGGTGGCCGCCACTTCATCGGGACGCAGCTGCGGCGCCAGTTTGTCGAGCACGCCGTTGACGTACTTGTGGCCGTCGATTCCGCCGAACGACTTGGTCAGCTCGACCGCTTCGTTGATGACGACGCGGTACGGAATGTCCAGGTTGTTCTTCAGTTCGTAGGCGCCGATCAGCAGCGCCGCGTGCTCGATGGGCGACAGTTCCGCCACGCCGCGGTCGATCAGGGGCGCGAACACTTCGCGCAGTGCCACCGATTCCTTGATCGCGCCGTACAGCAGCTGCGCGAAGTGGTCCGAGTCGGCCTTGTCGAAGCCGTGCGCGGCACGGATGTGATTGACCACCGTGGTCGCATCTTCATTGTTCAGCAGCCATTGATACAACCCCTGCAAGGCGAATTCGCGCGCGCGGTGACGCGGCGTACGGTTCTTGCTCGGATTGGCGTGGGCGGTTTTGTCTGTCATGGCTTGTTACCTGTTCTACGATCTGTACTGCGTGTTATTAAAGGCGTGGTCACCGCCGGGCGGGACGGTCAGTCTTCGTCGGCTTGCAACTCTTCCAGCGCGATCAGCAGATTGGCCATTTCCACGGCCACGCGGGCCGAATCGGCGCCCTTCTCGGCCATGCGCACTTCGGCCTGCTCGTCGGTCTCGGTGGTCAGCACGGCGTTGGCGATGGCGATGCCGTAGTCCAGACCGATGCGGGTGATGCCGGCGCCGGACTCGTTCGAGACCAGCTCGAAGTGGTAGGTTTCGCCGCGGATGACGGCGCCCAGGGCGATCAGCGCGTCGAACTGCTGGGTTTCAGCCATCTTTTGCAGGGCCAGCGGAATTTCCAGCGCGCCCGGCACGGTCACGTGCAGCACGTCTTCGTCGGCCACGCCCAGGTGCTTCAGTTCGGCCAGGCAGGAGGACAGCAGGCCGTGGCCCACGTCGGCGTTGAAGCGTGCCTGCACGATGCCGATGCGCAGACCTGCGCCGGCCAGATTGCTTTCATAAGTTCCTACGGTCATGGCGGCCCTCTTTATAATGTGTATGTGTATGTGATGGAATGCGGATGCGGATGGTCTGGACTATGCCACAACGGCTCAGAGGGCCGGTTTCGGCAGGTAGCCCGTCACTTCCAGATCGAATCCGGTCATCGACGGCATCTTGCGCGGGCTGGCCAGCAGTTGCATCTTGCCCACGCCCAGGTCCTTCAGAATCTGGGCGCCGATGCCGTAGGTGCGCAGGTCCATGCTGGCCGCGCGCGCCTGGGGCTTGGTTTCGGGCGTATCGAGCGCGGCGAACTGGGCAAACAGTTCGCTGGCCGTTTCGCCGCAGTTGAGCAGCACCAGCACGCCGCGCTCGGACGCCTTGATGGCCTTCATCGACGAGTCGATGGTCCACGAGTGGGTGGTGGCGCGGGTTTCCAGCAGATCGAGGATGGAGACCGGCTGGTGCACGCGCACCAGGCAGTCCAGGTTCGGCGCCAGGTCGCCATGGACCAGCGCCAGGTGGGCCGCGCCGCTGGGCTTGTCGCGGAAGGCCACCAGGCGGAATTCGCCGAAGGCCGTGCTCATGGAGCGCTCGGCGACGCGCTCGACCAGCGTTTCATTCTGGTTGCGGTAGTGGATCAGGTCGGCGATGGTGCCGATTTTCAGGTTGTGTTCCTTGGCGAACTCGATCAGGTCCGGCAGGCGCGCCATGGTGCCGTCGTCCTTGAGGATTTCGCAGATCACCGAGGCCGGCGTGAGCCCGGCCATCTCGGTCAGGTCGCAACCGGCTTCGGTATGGCCTGCGCGCATCAGCACGCCGCCGCGCTGGGCCTTGAGCGGGAAGATGTGGCCGGGCTGGACGATATCGGCCGGGCTGGCGTTCTTGGCCACGGCCACCTGGATGGTGCGGGCGCGGTCGGCCGCCGAAATGCCGGTGGTGACGCCTTCGGCCGCTTCGATGGAGACGGTGAAGTTGGTGCCGAACGAGGTGCCGTTACTGGTCGTCATCATCGGCAGGTTGAGCTGCTTGCAGCGCTCTTCCGTCAGGGTCAGGCAGACCAGGCCGCGCGCGTGCTTGACCATGAAGTTGATGGCTTCGGGCGTGACGAAATCGGCCCCCAGCACCAGATCGCCCTCGTTTTCGCGGTCTTCCTCGTCCACCAGGATGACCATGCGCCCTGCGCGCAATTCTTCGACGATTTCTTGTGTGCTGGAGAGAGACATCGGTTTTCCTATCTTACTAGTGCAAATGCGCAATCCGCTATTTTAAAGGATTTACCGTACTTCAACCGGGCTAACCTCAGTCGGCATTAGGCAGTTCCCTCCAGTGCGCCCGGCAAAGCCCGACATCGTTGCAAAACGACAACGAAAACAGCAGTGAAAATATTGTTTCTTGCATAATCTGACTGTTGCTGACCGGACGGTGGGGAAAGAGTAGAATTCATGACCTTTCATTTCTCCCCCTCCCTTCTCGATGACGATTTTTCTAGTAAAACGTGTCTGTGCCGCCGCGCTGCTGTGCGCCCTCGCCGCCAGCGCCGGTGCCGCGCTCAAGCTGAGCGACCCTGTGCCGATCGGCCCGCAGGTCAAGGTGGGCAAGCTGGCCAACGGCCTGACGTATTACATCCAGAAGAACGGCAAGCCCGAGAAGAAGCTGGAACTGCGCCTGGTCGTCAAGGCCGGTTCCATCCTGGAAGACGAGGACCAGCAAGGTCTGGCCCACTTCACGGAGCATCTGGCCTTCAACGGCTCGACCAATTTCAAGAAGCATGAGCTGGTGTCGTATCTGCAGTCGATCGGGGTGAAGATGGGCGCCGACCTGAACGCCTACACCAGCTTCGACGAGACCGTCTACATCCTGCCGATACCAACCGAAAAGCGCGAGAACGTCGAAAAGGGTTTTCTGGTGCTGGAAGACTGGGCCCACGGCCTGACCCTGGACAAGGATGATATCGACAAGGAGCGCGGCATCGTCATGGAAGAGCTGCGCCTGGGCAAAGGCGCCCAGGACCGCATGAACAAGGTGCTGTACCCGAAGATTTTCAATGGCTCGCGCTATGCCCAGCGCCTGCCGATCGGCAAGGAAGAAGTCATCAAGAATGCCAAGTATGAAGCGGTGCGCCGTTTCTACAAGGATTGGTACCGTCCCGACCTGATGGCGGTGGTGGTGGTGGGCGACATCGAGCTGGCCGACGCGGAAAAACTGATCCACAAGCATTTCGACAAGTTGAAAAATCCCGCCACGCCGCGGCTGCGCACCTACGCGCCGATTCCGGCGCGCGCCGTGACGGAAGCGGCCATCGTGACGGACAAGGAAGCCCAGGGCAATGCCGTGCTGATCCGCTACCCGGTCATGGAAATCAAGGAAAAAGGCACCTTCGGCAGCTACCGCGAAAAGCTGCTGGAACTGCTGTTTACCGCCATGCTGAACCAGCGTTTGCAGGAGCTGGCCCAGTTGCCCGAGCCGCCGTTTCTGGGCGGCGGCAGCGCCGTGGGCCGCCTGACAGCGCGCTACAAATCGTTCAGCTCGTCGGCCGGGCTGGGCAAAGGCGGCCCGGTGCCGGCGATCAATGCATTGGTGCAGGAAAACGCCCGCGCGCGCCAGTATGGCTTCAGCGCCGGCGAATTCGACCGCGCCAAAAAGAACGTGGCGCGCTTGTACGAGCGTGCGTATATCGAGCGCGACAAGACCGATTCGTCCAACTATGTGGGCGAATACGTGCGTAACTTCCTGGAGAAAGAATCGATTCCGGGCATCGAGAACGAGTACAAATACCTCAACGAATTCCTGCCGGCCATTACGCTCGAAGAAATCAACCGCTACGCGCACGACACCATTCCGGGCAACTCCGCCAAGCTGGTGGTCTACATGGGCAACAGCAACCCGGAAACACCCGCACCGAGCGCGCCGGCCCTGCTCGCCTCCGTCACCGCGGCCGAAAAAGTCGTCGTCAAGGCACGCACCGAGCAGGACGTGGCCAAGCAACTGATGGACAAGCCGCCCGCGGGCGGCACCATCGTCGAAGAAACCCGCGACGCCAAGCTGGGATTGACCAGACTGACGCTGTCGAACGGAGTCAAGGTGGTCCTCAAGCCAACCGACTTCAACAACGACCAGATCGTCATGAGCGCGGCCCGCGAAGGTGGCCAGACGCTGTTCGACGACAAGGACGCGTTCAACGCCCGCTACGCCAGCTCGGTGGCGTCGGTGATGGGACTGAGCACCTATTCCCCGCTCGACCTGCAGAAGATTTTGGCCGGCAAGTCTGCCTCCGTCGGCGTCGGTCTGGCCGACTACACCGACAGCGTCAGCGGCAACGCCGGCGTCAAGGATGTCGAGACCATGCTGCAGTTCGTGTATCTGAAATTTACCGGCGCGCGGCGCGACGAGGGACTGTACAAATCGTTCATGGGCAAGCAGCTCGAAGGCGCCCGCACGGCGCTGGTGCGCCCCGAAGCCGTGTTCAACGACACCGTCATTTCCACGCTGTACAACAACCACCCGCGGGTGGCGCGTACGACACGCCCGGAAGACCTGGCCAAGGTCAATCTGGACCGCGCGCTGGAAATTTACCGGACGCGCTTTTCCAGCGCCAAGGGCATGACGTTCTTCCTGGTCGGCAGCATCGATCCGGTGGTCGTCAAGCCCTTGCTGGCCACGTACCTGGGCAGTTTGCCGACGGGCGACATTCCCGTGGCGTTCAGGGATGTGGGCATCCGCCCCGTTACCGGCGTGGTCAAGAAGGAAGTGCGCAGCGGGTCGGAAGCGAAAAGTATCGTGTCGCTCAGCTTCACGGGCAAGGCCGAGTTTTCCGAGATGGAAGACATGCGCCTGCGCGCCATGATCGACGTGATGAACCTGCGCATCCACGACATCTTGCGCGAAAAAATGTCGCTCATTTATGGCGGCGGCATGTACGGCAACCTGGCGCGCGTGCCATACGGCCACTACACCATCGGCACCCAGTTGCCGACCGGGCCGGACAACGTGGACAAGGTGATTGCCGCCACCTTCGCGGAAATTACCCGGATGAAGGAACAGGGCCCCGACGCCGCCGATCTGAACAAGGTCAAGCAGAACTGGCTGCAGCTGTATCAGAAGGGCATGCGCGAGAATGGCTTCTGGCTGGGCTACATGCAGGGCGCGCTGCTCAATGGCACGGATCCTGCCAACATTCTGGAATACGAGAAGATGGTGGCGCAGGTTAGCGCGGCCGATCTGAAGAGCGCGGCGCAGCGGTATTTTGATACCGCCAACTATGTACAGGTTGTGTTGCAGCCTGAGAAGAAATAACGGCTGGTTGTTGCCACCCGTCGAAGGCCCGCGACGTTTGCGGGCTTTTTTTTCGGATTGTCAGTGTGGCTGGGTTGCTCGCTGGGTTGCTCGCTGGGTTCCTCGCTGTGTAGCTCGCTGGGTTGCTCTGTCATTTCGGGGGCGCCAGGCGGCGCGCCGCTTGCGCTTGTGGCGTATCGCCCAGTGGCAGCAGCGTGGCGCCACGCGCCAGCGCGCGCACCAGGGTGGCCTCGCCAAAGCGCAGACCCCGTCCGCGCAGCTGCGGCAGGGAACGCACCGGCTCGGGCGTGATCTGCACGGCGGCGCGCACCAGCAGGCGCTGCAGCCAGCGCACCGGCGCGGGCAATATCGGCGCCTCGGCCATAATGCGCATGAAGTCGGCCAGAATGGCCGATCCCTCCAGCCCCGGTGCGGTCGCGTCCAGCAGCGCTTCCCAGGCGGCACGCGAGCGCGGCGCGCCGGTGGCGCCATACAGCCCGGCGGACGGGCCGGACTCGGCGAAGGCGCTGTCTTTTTCCGCCGCCGTCAAAGGCTGGACGAAGTGGTGGAATGCCTCGGCGAATCCGAACGTGGCGGTAGCGTGCACCCAGTCCAGCAAGCGCGGATCGTTGGCGTGATAGGCCACGCCGTCGGGGGTGGTGCCGGCCACGTTGCCATGTACCCGAACCACGCGCGCGATCACTTTTTCCGCGGCCGAGCGGGGCCCGTACACGGTCATCATGGCGGCGAAGCCGGTGCGCCGCAGGCGCATGCCCGGATCATGCTGAAAGCCGCTGTGGTCCCATACGCCCGAGCGCACGGACGGCTCGGCCAGTTCCAGCAGCACGGCCGTGACGCCGCCGATAAACAGCGACACCGGATTGGCGAACACGCGCCAGGACACGCCGTGCGCTGGCGCCAGCGCCGCCTCCCCCGCCGGCTGGCTGAAGTCGAACGCCATGCCGGCCGGGGGGCGCATCAGCTCCTGTATGGTTTTGAGCATCGGCGTGCGTCCGAACAAGGGTGAATGGCGCGGCGCAGTCCGTCGTCCGGCCTGCCCGGTCAGCTGGCCTGCGCCGCCTGCACCGACAGCATGCGCTCGACGTAGCGGGCGATCAGGTCGATTTCCAGATTGACCTTGCTGCCGGCGCGCAGGTGCTTGAGCGTGGTGACGGAAATGGTGTGCGGGATCAGATTGATCGAGAAGCGGCACGTGCTGGCGGGCCCGGCACCGATGTCGTCGACCCGGTTGACCGTCAGCGACACGCCGTTGACGACCACCGAACCCTTAAAAGCCAGGAACTTGGCCAGCTCGCGCGGGGCGTCGATCACCAGCTCCCACGACTCGCCCACGGCCTCGAAGCGGTGCACCTGCCCCAGGCCGTCGACGTGGCCGGACACCAGGTGGCCGCCCAGGCGTTCGGCCAGCGTCAGGGCTTTTTCAAGATTGACTTCACCGGGTGCATCCAGCCCCACGGTGCAGTTCAGGCTCTCGCGCGAGACGTCGACGCTGAAGGCGGCGGCGGTCTTGGCCACCACGGTCATGCAGGCGCCGTTGATGGCGATGGAGTCGCCCAGCGCCACATCGCCCAGCGGCAAGCCGCCGGCATTGATATCCAGACGAACGCCCGCGTCCAGACCGCCGTCGAGCGGTTGGACCGAGCTGATGTTGCCGACAGCGGCGACGATTCCAGTAAACATGCTGCGTTATTCCTCAGGTTGGGTGAAACGGGCCAGGATGCGCAGATCCTCGCCGATCATTGTGACATCATGAAAATGCAGGCGCTGCTGAGCGCTCAGGTCGGTCAGCGCGGGCAAGGCGAACATGCCCTGGGCGTCGCCCAGCAAGGTGGGCGCCAGATACACCAGCAGCTCGTCGACGCAGCGCTCGCGCAGCAGCGAGCCATTCAGTTTGGACCCGGCTTCCACATGCAGCTCGTTGATCTCGCGCCGGCCAAGTTCGGCCATCAGCGCGGGCAGATCCACCTTGCCGCTGGCGTTGGGCAGCAGGATCACCTCGTGACCGGCCGCTTGCAGCGCTGCCCGCTTTGCGGGATCGGCCAGCGCCGCGACGATCCAGCAGGCCGGTCCGGCCAGCACGCGGGCGCCCGGTTCGATGTCCAGACGGCTGTCGACAATCACGCGGCGCGGCTGGCGCGGGGTGTCGATGGCGCGCACGGTGAGCTGCGGGTTGTCGGCCTTGACGGTGCCGATGCCGGTCAGGATGGCACAGGCGCGGGCTCGCCAGGCGTGGCCGTCGGCGCGGGCCGGCGCGCCGGTGATCCACTGGCTCTGGCCGTTGTGCAGGGCCGTCATGCCGTCCAGGCTGGCGGCGGTTTTCATGCGCACCCATGGGCGGCCGTGGCGCATGCGCGAGAAAAAGCCGATGTTCAATTCCAGCGCCTCGCGCGCCATCAGGCCGGAACTGACGGCAATGCCGGCCGCCGCCATCTTGGCCAGCCCCTGCCCCGCCACCAGCGGGTTCGGGTCGACCATGGCCGCCACCACGCGCCCGACGCCGGCGCGCACCAGGGCGTCGGAACACGGCGGCGTGCGTCCGTAATGGTTGCACGGCTCCAGCGTGACGTAGACGGTGGCGCCGCGCACGTCGTGGCCGCGCGCCTGGGCGTCGTTCAAGGCCTGGATCTCGGCATGCGCCTGGCCGGCGGGCTGGGTGTGCCCGGCGCCGATCACCACGCCATCGCGCACGATGACGGCGCCGATGCGCGGATTGGGCGCGGTAATGTACATGCCCTTGGCCGCCCAGTCGAGGGCCAGCTTCATGCAATCGTTGTCGTCGAGTAGTTCCACGGAAGTCCAGGTGATCAATGCTGAGCAGGATTTTACGCCAAGCAGGCTGGGACCGCTCGGGACCTGCGGGGAATGGGGTGCCGGCACGCCTTCGGTCCGGCAGGCAGCGAGGGCGGGTGGTGCGTGCCGACGATGCTGCATCAGTCGGCCTCTCCGCAGCTGGCGCCGTCGCGGGCGGGATCGCAGATCCGGGCGCGCCCCAGCATGTTGATGCGGATACGGCGCACGTGGCTTGCCTGCGTCAGCGACAGCGTGCCCCAGCGCGCCGCCAGCGCACTGGTGGCGCTGCAACTGCGCCCCGCCCCATTGTAGGCCACGTAAAACGGCGCCTTCTGGCTGGTGAACGTGGATGTGATGACGATCCCTTTCGGCACGGCGCCATGCACGGCGATGATCTCGTCGTTCGGGCCGGGCCGACGGTCGCCGTCGCGGTCGTCGAACACCACCCAGCCGTCGCTCCAGGTCGTGCCATCGGCGCTGGCGGGCGCCAGTTGCACGCGGCCGCCGCGGGCGATGGCTTCGGAGCGGGTCAGTTGCACGGCGTTAAACAGGTCGCTTACGGCCGCTTCCAGCTGCCGGCGCCGGATCAGGCTGGCGAACTCGGGCAGCGCCAGCGTGGCGATGATGGCGGCAATGCTTAGCACCACCAGCAGCTCGGTGAGCGAAAAGCCCCATCGGCGCCGCGCGATCATGGCCAACACCCCGGGTCGGGGCCGTCGGCGCTATGGGCGCCGGTGCTGGTGAGCGTCAGGGTCTGGCAGGAAGCGTCGCGAAAGCTGGCATCGACCCGGTCCGTGCCGGGCACCGCCTTGATGACAATGCAGCGCTCGATGGGCTGGTCCGGACAGGCTTCGCCGCGCAGTTCATAGCCGCTGCTGGCCGCATCCGCGCCGGACCACCAGCGAAAGCGCTTGGCCTCGGGCTCCACCGCATCCGCGGAAAACGCCACGTAGGTGTTGTGCTGGGTGAAGTATCGCTCCTGCTTGTGCATCAATTCGAGCAGCGCGGCCTGCGCCTCTACCCGGCGCGCCTTGACGACATACGTGGCATAACCGGGATAGGCAATGGCCAGCAGCACCAGCGTAATTGCCAGCACCGTCAGCAGCTCGATCAGAGTGAAGCCGCTGTGGCGTTCAACGCCGGGGCGTTTGACGCTGTGGCGTTCGACGCTGGGGCGTTCACCGCTGGGGCATTCAACCTTGCAGGTATCGCAGTGGTATGTCGCAACTCCGGATGCTTTGACAGGGCGGGTCTCGTTCATGGCCGTTTCCTATTTTTCTATTTCTTGGCGGCGTCGTGCAGGTCTTGCCAGTTGGCGACTTCGCGCCAGCTCAGCCGCTTGGCCTGAAACGCGACCTTGAGTCTGCGAACAGCCACCCCCTTGCCTGCTGGCAGAAGGCGCACCAGCGCCAGCGTGCGGATGGCAACGGCGCCTCCCGTCGGGGTGCGCGGCTCGGACCCGACGCTCATTTCGATCAGCATCGGGGCCAGTTGCGCCACGGACGGGCCCGTCAGCTCGCCGGTCGTCGCGTTGACCTGGGCCACGCCGTCCGCGCTGTAGGCGAAACCGGTCAGCGCATCGATGGCGTAGCTGCGCGAAGCCGTTCCGGTGCAGGCGTCCGCGCCCGGGAGCAGCGTGTCGAAGACGATGGCGCCCGAACGCACCGCGGCCGGTCCCGCCGCCCGTTCACCGTCGAGCTTGGTATGCGGAAAATCGAAGTACCAGCCCGATTGAGCGTCCGGTGCGCTGTAGTCCAGCGGCGCGCCTGTGACCTGGTAGCGGCCGGTGCCGGTCAGCGTGCGCGCCGCCAGCGCGCCGCGACCGGCCACACGAGCGACCGGAGTGGCAAGGCTGTCGTGGATGGCGTAGAACGACTGCGGCAGATAACTGGCGGCGTCGGTGTCGCTCTGTTCGATGAACTTGCCGGTGCCGGCCAGTACCAGATAGCCGCCGCCCGGCGCGAATACCAGGCTGGGCGCATGAGCGAACGGCTGCGCCGCGCCGTTGCTGTCGCGCGCACTGAACAATGGCGTGGCGACGCTGCCACCGGCCGGTTTGGCGCCGAAGGTGAAGCGCCACAGGTGCCCGTGCAGGTCGCCCGCATAGGCGTAGCGTGCGCTGCCATCGGCGGCGATGGCCAGCACGGGCGGGCTGAGCGCATTGGGCACATCGCCTCTGCCCTCGCCCTCGCCCTCGCTTCCGCTCCCGCTCCCGGACGTGCCGATCTTGAAGTAATTGAACCCATGGCGCCACTTTTCGGTCGCCGGTTTGTCCAGCGCCAGCAGGAAAAGCGTCCCCGCGCCGTTGGCCGCGGCCGGATTGATGCCGCTGCTGACGACGACGAAGTAGCGGTACAGTAGTTGTCCGTCCTTCTCGCCATTGCGCAAGCGTGCCACCAGCGGCGTCGTTCGCACATGGCCCATGGCCGCGTCATCGGCGTCGGTGAATTCCCACAGCGCGTTCATGCCGCTGTCGAAGGAGGCCGGGTCGGTAATGTCGAGCGCGAACACGCCGCGCGCGCCCATGCCCATGCCGGATGCGAGCACGGAGCGCCATTGCCCGCCGATGAACGCCTCGCCCTGCCCGGCACTGGCGTCCACATACGCGCGGTGCCGGTACGCCGGATCCGTCAGCTGACTTAACGCGGGCAGCAGCACATGGGGGATGTAGGCGAACAGTTCGCGCCCGTCGGTGGCGTCGAAGGCATGCAGCATGCCGTCATTGGCGCCCACGTACACGACCGACGGGCGCGTGGCGTGGCGCTTGCGAAACTGCGCGTAGCCGGTTGCCTGCACCGACGCCGACGGTGGCCCGACCACCAGCGGCGTGCTGTGGATGATGTCGCCCAGTACGCTGGCGCGCGGACGGAATATGCCGCCCGCGCGCCCCAGTTCGGCATCGCGTGCCCCGCGCAGGTAGTCGACCCGCGCCCTTCCACGGGCATCACCAGGCAGTCCGGGACCCGGCGCATCAAGGTAGGCGCGCAGCGGCGCGCTGAGGCTGTCCCATGTGAATGCCACGGTTGCGATCGATCCGTCGGCGCCCACCTCGGCCGTGTAAATGTGGCGAGGCGCGGCTGCCTTTTCGGCATCGCCGTCCAGCAGCGCACGGGCGTCCCAGGCCGGCTCTTGGGCCATGATCAGCGTGCCGTCGGCGCTGACGCTGAAATTGCGGCGCTGGACGGCGCCGCTCCAATGCGCGGGATCGTGTTGCGTGTCGATCACGAAGCGGCCGGCTGCCGCCGTGGCGCCAGCTACCGCACCGCCGCGCGCGCCCATGCCCGCAAACCACCTGCGCAGCCCCGGCACCAGCGCATGGGCCTCGGTCGCCGCCACATAATGTGCGGGCATGCCGGCCGCATCGCTCCATTCGCTGTTGTCGCGCCGACCGTCCGTGGTGACGAAGGGATTGCCATCCGCATTGCGGTCATCGAAAGCACCAAACTTTGCAGCCAGGTACAGCGCGCTCCCCTTCAGCCGGCCGGGACTGCCGATTTCCAGCGCGAAGGTGTCGACCCGGGCCGCCATGTCCGGGCGGATCGCGTTGGTATGCGCCCAGTAGGCGGCCCCGGCGAGATAGAAGCTGCCCGCGCCGCCGGGGCCGTCTTCCAGCAGCGCCAGCCTGAGCAGGTCGGCGCGCGGCGTGCCGCCGGCATCGGCTTCCAGCTCGCCCACGCGCCGCGTCGCTGCCACCACGTCCAGCGCCGGGGCGGTGAAGGTGTCGCTGGCGCGCGGGACATCGTTGTGGCTGCCCAACGTGTTGCCGGGAACGTGGCGGTCGTCCACGAAGGCCGTGTGGCCGATGACGGCGACGATATTGCGTTGGCACGCCAGTGCCACCGGATCGGCGCGCGTGCGCCACACGGGCAAGCCGTCGTCCAGCGCGCTGCCCTCGGTCAGCGTGGGTGCGCGGCCCTGCAAATAGCGCAGACTTTCATAAAACAGCTCGGCCCCGGGATCGGCGCGGGGATACGCACCGCGCCGCGCCGGATCGGCACGGCCCAGCCGATTGATGTAATGGATCGCGCCACTGACCGGGCCGGGACCGCGATCGGGATTGGCGCTCAGCACGCCGGTGCGGGGATGCCACTCGCTGTCATGGGTATCCGGCCGGGACTGGTCCTGGTCTTTGGCTTTGGCTTTGGCTTTGGCTTTGGCATTGGCATTGGGGTTGGCGTTGGCGTTGCTGTTGGCGGCCGATGTCGCACGCCCCTCGGCGCCGGCCCCGGGTGGGTCGCCCGGCCCGGCGTTTCCAAGCTGTTTGAGCGGCGCGCGCAGTGCACCCCCGTACGGCGGCAACGCAGGTGCCGCTGAATCGGTAAGGTAGCCCATCACGCCGATTTGCTGGGTAGCTGCTTGCAACACCCCTTGCGGCTTGTAACTGGCGCCGTAACGCACGCACAGCGCGGGGCGCAGCACGGCGTCGTCCGCCCCGCACACCTTGACGCGGACAATGTATTCGCCAAAATATTTGTCCGACGCCAGCAAGCGGCCCTCGCCCAGTCGCGGGGCATCGCAGCTGCCGCCTTTGTCGGTGTTGCTGAACAAGATGCGATCGCGGCAGGAAACGATGTACAACTTGTCAGTGGCGAACGGCGTGACGCGCGCGGGCGCACTGGAGAGCGTGCCGCCCGTGAGCACTTTGCGCGGAAAGTGTCTCGGGTGAGCATAGAAGTCGTCGTGGAACCTGCCGTCCGGCAGCCAGGCGCGCTGCAGGATGGTCAGCGCAGCCGTATCGACGGCGCGATCGCCGCCGGTCAGGCCGTAACGCAGCAGGTCGAGCGTGGTGCTGCTGGCCCAGTTGAGAAAGTTGCCGCTAAAGTCGCCGCGGCATTCGCGGCGGGTGTCGGCTGCGGCGGATGGCGCAAAATAGCCGCTGCGCTCGCCCAGGTCCGGCTGCAGTACGGCACCGGCCTTGGCCAGCATAGGATACTGGTAGCAGAGATCGGCGTTGAAGTAGCCGGCGTAGGCCACGTCCGCCTGATACGGTTCGCGATAGGCGGCGCCGGCGTCCTCATGGGTCACGGAAAAATTGATCAGCACGTTGACCGGCACGCCCGCCCCCGCCACACCCAGTCTGCCATCGGGAATCGCCAGCTGCGGCGCGCCCTGAGCAGTCATCGCCAGCATGACCATTAAGGTCAACATGAGCATCAATGGCAACGTCAACTTCGAGCGCGACCTCGGCCTCGGCCTCGACCTCGGCAACCCGAACATCGACCTCAACGTATTCCTCAACATGCGCATCAACATCAACGCCAGCTTCAGCGTCCACAGGCAAATCAGACAGGCGAGCATATCCCCAAGCAGGCGCAAGGTCTTCACGGCGCCTCCCCGTTCGGCCCAGCCTTCAGGTAAAACGTTTGCAGGACTACCCGCGTGCGCTCGCTGCTGCCAAAGCCGATGGCCGTGATGCGGTAAAAGTTTCCGGTGCGCTCGCTGGCATCGGCACCTGCGGCTGCATACGGCATCAGTTCGATGATGTAACGCGGCAGCCGGACTGGCAGGGAGCCGCGGCCCACCGGCATGACGGCGCCGGTGAAACTGCCGTACGCCGTGCTGCTGGCGTCGTCGCCGGCCAGGGTCAGATCGGTGCTTTGCCAGGCGGGAACGGCAGACGCCGCTGCCAGCGCGCACAGCCCGCGATTCGCTTGGCGTGCGTTGCCGCAGCCCTCCACGAATCCGTCCGCGTTACCGCTGGCGAACAGGCTGGCGCGGGCCGATGTGGGATCGCTGCCGCCCTCGATATCGCGTTCGGCGTCGGCCAGCGCAGCCTCGGCGCACTGCAAGGCGATGTGCCGGTCGCGCTCGGCGCGGGTGGCTTTTTCCGCATGCAACGCGGTGTGGGCCGCCGATACGCCGATGATCAGCAAGGCGATGAGCACGATCAGCGCGGTGACCAGCGCCGCACCGGTCTGGACACGCCGCAACGCGTATGAGTTGGCCGTCATGTCAGCTCGCCGGATTGCGCAGCATGATGGTCGACACGAACAGGCGCCGATAACGGTGGCGCAAGGCGGCAGGCAGGAATGCTTCGTACACGAGCGTGCCGCGGTCGCCCTCCCCCACAGCCGCGCGGTAATCGGGGCCGAACAGTTGGTACACGGCGGGCACGTTCTCGGTGTCGCCACGATGGCGGCCGTGCAGCAGCAGCGCCACCTTGATGCCGGCCACGCGCTTCCAGTGGGTGCGGCGGCGCAGATCGAGCGCCCGTGCGGCGTCGGTGTCGCCAGCCAGTTGCAAGTCCGCGTCGAGCGCATCGATGGCCGACGCGTTGATGTAGCGGTTCGCCACGCCGTCGCCCGGCGCGTCGGTATCGACCCCGTACAGTACCTGGAACGAATCGACGCCGGCAATGACGGCGTCGGCACTCCAGGCGCCGCTGCCGCGGTACTTGCAGCGCAGTTCCGCCTCGCCCAGCGCATTGTTGGCGACGAAGAAAATGCTCCAGCCAACCTGACCCGCGTCGACGGGAAAACCTGCGCAGCTGAGCACGCTGCCGTCGCCGTCCGGGGCGGGGCCGGAGCCGGCGAAGCGCAGCGCCAGCACATCGCTGCCGTTGGCCACGCCCGGACGGGGATCGTCCAGCCCTGCGCTGCGCACCGCAAGCGACTGCGCATCAAGTCCGGCCAGCATGGCAGGACCATCCGCACGATCTATTCCGGCATCGTCGCGATCCCAGTTGACGAAGGCGCCCTGGCGCGCGGCGCGACTGATCGCATCGAGCGCGTAGCGACCAGCGTCGTCGATGGCCGCGCCGTCGGTCTGTCCGGCAAAGCCGCCATTGGCCCAGATCAGCACGGAGCCGGACGCCAGCGTGATGAGCAGGCCCAGGGCCAATGCAATCATCAATTCAACCAGCGTGAGGCCGCGCTGGCGCAGCCATGGCATCATGGCTTGGGTCGGACGCGGCAAGCGGCAGCAGCCCCGCGGATTCATAGGCCAGCCACCACAATGGCCAACGCCGGGGCGAAGGAGCCTGCCGCGTCGGCATCATCGGCGCCGTCGGCCTGTTTTCCGCGCCAGCCGAGCTTGATCACCAGCGGCGCATCGGCCGCACCGCCGGCAGCACCGGCGCACGCCCACGTCAAGCCGCTGCCGCCCGCTGCAACGATGGCCGCGTCGCGGCACACGGCGATGCGTCCGCCTGGAAACTGCCGGTGCAGCGCCGCGCGCACCTCGGCCAGATCGAACTGCGCCATGGCGGCGCTGGTACAACTGGCGTCACCGAAACAGGACACGGGCGCGGCCGGCGGCGCGCCGTCGAGCGCGGCATCGTAGTTGAGTTGGGCATACGGGTTGAGCGCATCGCCGCCGCGCATCTGCTCCGGGTTGGCGCGCATGCGGTCGGCCAGCGCGCTGGCAAGCTGCATGCCGTCACTCATCAGGCTGGTGCCATGGCGCATGCGCAAGGCGGCCAGCTGCGCCCCACTGGCGCCGATGACGCCAATGGCCAGCACCACCACAGCGATGAGCACCTCGATGAGCGTGAAGCCACCTGTGCATCCACCTGTAACCCCGCCTACGCATTGTGATCGCACCGTATTCTCCCGCCAGCGTGTTGAACGTGCGGTCAGACAACGGCGCGTGACGAAGCCTGCATGCGTGAAGCTGCCGGGCTCGTTACGGGTGGGGTGATCTGAATCGCTTGGGCACCACGTTAGCAGTGGAACCCATGCGCGGTCTGACTTGGCTCAAGCGTGCCAGCGGACCTATTTTCGCGGTTTGCGCTCGTGGCCGACTTCGGCGATGGCGTCCTGAAACTCGGCCAGGTCTTCGAAGTTCTTGTAGACCGAGGCGAAGCGGATATAGGCGATCTTGTCGAGGCGTTTCAGTTCCTGCATGACCAGCTCGCCAACGTGATTGGTGTCGACTTCGCGCTTGCCGCTGGTGAGCAGTTTTTCTTCGATCGAGGCGATGGCCGTGTCGATCGCTTCGGCCGACACGGGCCGCTTGCGCAACGCCAGCATCAGGCTGCCGCGCAGCTTGCTGGAGGCGAACTCGGTACGGCTGCCATTCTTCTTGACGATGATCGGCATCGACAGTTCGATCCGCTCATACGTGGTAAAGCGTTTGTCGCAACTGGCGCAGCGGCGCCGGCGCCGGATGGAATCGTCCTCCGATACGCGTGTATCGAGTACCTGAGTATCTTCATGCTGACAGAAAGGACATTTCATGGTCGGCGCCGGTGAGCTTGCTAATTGTCGCGTCTGAGTGTCGCGAGAACTACAGGGATTACTTCGCTGCGTAGACCGGATACTTGTCGGTCAGCTTCTTGACTTCCACCTTGACGCGCTCGACGGTAGCCGCATCGTTCGGGTTGTCCAGAATGTCGGCGATCAGGTTGCCCACGGTGGTCGCGTCGTCTTCCTTGAAACCGCGGGTGGTGAACGCCGGGCTGCCCAGGCGGATACCGGAGGTCACGAACGGCTTTTGCGGGTCGTTCGGGATGCCGTTCTTGTTGCACGTCATGTGCGCGGCGCCCAGCAGTGCTTCGGCTTCCTTGCCGGTCAGGTTTTTGGAACGCAGATCGACCAGCATCACGTGCGACTCGGTGCCGCCCGAGACGATGCGCAGGCCGCGCGCGATGAGCGCCTTGGCCAGTGCGTCGGCGTTCTTGACGACCTGTTGCTGATAGGTCTTGAATTCCGGCGTCAGCGCTTCCTTGAACGCTACGGCCTTGCCGGCGATCACGTGCATCAGCGGGCCGCCCTGGATGCCCGGGAAGATGGCCGAATTGATGGCCTTCTCGTGCTCGGCCTTCATCAGGATGATGCCGCCGCGCGGGCCGCGCAGCGACTTGTGCGTGGTCGAGGTGACGAAGTCGGCGTGCGGCACCGGATTCGGATACTCGCCGGCGGCGATCAGGCCGGCGTAGTGAGCCATGTCGACCATGAAGTAAGCGCCGACGGCCTTGGCGACCTTGGCGAAACGCTCGAAGTCGATCTTCAGGGAAAACGCCGATGCGCCGGCGATGATCATCTTCGGCTTGTGCTCGTGGGCCAGACGCTCCATGGCGTCGTAGTCGATGTCTTCCTTTTCGGTCAGACCGTAGGAGACCACGTTGAACCATTTGCCCGACATGTTCAGCGCCATGCCGTGGGTCAGGTGACCGCCTTCGGCCAGCGACATGCCCATGATGGTGTCGCCCGGTTTCAACATGGCGAAGAACACGCCCTGGTTGGCCTGGGAACCGGAGTTCGGCTGCACGTTGGCCGCTTCCGCGCCGAACAGTTGCTTGACGCGGTCGATGGCCAGCTGCTCGGCGATGTCGACGAATTCGCAGCCGCCGTAGTAGCGCTTGCCTGGATAGCCTTCGGCATACTTGTTGGTCAGCTGGGAGCCCTGGGCTTCCATGACGGCGGGCGAGGTGTAGTTCTCAGAAGCGATCAGCTCGATGTGGTCCTGCTGACGAGTGTTTTCTTTTTGAATCGCGCCCCACAATTCCGGGTCAACATTGGCGAGCGTGTGATCTTTTGCAAACATGAAAAAACTCCAATCGATAAGGGTACAAGGCAACGGCTGTAAGGATCGACTGAGGGAGCCAAGGGAATATGACAGGCAGCCTCATCGTGCGCTTCCATCGGGGCTGCCCAGGCGAACGGCTGATGAGATCTCACGTTTCCCGGTGGATGCCCACCTTTCGCCGACTGACAAGGAACTTGCCGCGACTTTTCGCCAGTTACGTGAGACGTAATGGAGCCCAAATTGTAAGTTAAGTCCCGTTGTTCGGCAAGAAATGCGCACCAAAATGGCAAGATTCGGCCGTCGCCGGACGTGTTTGACAGGTAAAGTAGGCACTTAAGCTACAATTTACGCAGAAACTCACCTCCAGGACCCACTATGATCGTTTTCATTACCGGCGCCTCCGCCGGCTTCGGCGCGGAAATGGCGCGTACCTTCGTCAATCACGGCCATCAGGTCGTCATCAGCGGGCGCCGCAAGGAGCGCCTCGACGCCCTCGCCGCCGAGCTGGGCGACCTCGCCCTGCCGATGGTGATGGACGTGACCGACAAGACGTCGATCGACGAAGCGCTGTCGATGCTGCCGCAATCGTGGCGCCAGATCGATGTGCTGATCAATAACGCCGGCAAGGCGCTCGGCACCGAACCGGCCCACACCACCTCGCTGGAAGACTGGGAAACCATGATCGCCACCAACTGCACGGGCCTGGTGACGATGACGCGCGCGCTGCTGCCGTCGATGGTCGAGCGCGGCAGCGGCCTGATCATCAACCTGGGCTCGGTGGCCGGCCACTTCCCTTACCCGGGCGGTAATGTGTATGGCGCCACCAAGGCTTTCGTCGACCAGTTCACGCTGAACCTGCGCGCCGATCTGGTCGGCACGGGCGTGCGCGCGACCAATATCGCGCCGGGCCTGTGCGGCGGCACCGAGTTTTCCAACGTGCGCATGAAGGGCGACGACGCGGCCGCCGCCAAGGTGTACGAAGGCACCGTGCCGCTAACCGCCAAGGACATTGCCGAAACGGCCTACTGGATCGCTACCTTGCCGGCACACATCAACATCAACACGATCGAGATGATGCCGACCTGCCAGGGCTTTTCGCCGTTTAACATCAAGCGCACCTGACGCACCACCGCGTGTATCCGGCAATCCGACAAACGTTACAGAGTGTTACTGGACTTGGCGCATGGGAAACATCCGCGTCTACTCTGGTTCCACCACCGAAACGGTCGGATTGCCTCCTTTTATGCGAGTCTGCGTACATAAAAGCCGGAAAATTCGCGTAAAATGTTTCCCTTGTTCATTTAATGGCAACTTCAATGCCCGCAGTATTTACCTGGCCGGTTCGGATCTATTACGAAGATACGGATGCTGGCGGCATCGTGTTTTACGCCAACTACCTGAAATTTTTCGAGCGCGCCCGAACCGAATGGCTGCGCGCGCTCGGCGTGGGCCAGCAGGCAATGGTGGGAGAGCATGGCGCGATCTTCGTGGTCAAGAATGTCAACGTCGACTATCACGCGCCAGCCCGGTTGGATGATGAACTAAAATTAACGTTGAATATAGAAAAGCTTGGCCGCGCATCGGTCCTGTTCGCGCAACAAGCCTGGTGCGGCGACGTCCTGCTGGCCAGCGCCACCGTCAAGGTGGGCTGCGTGGATGCGGCCACCTTGCGCCCCCGTTCCCTGCCTGACGAAGCCGCTGCTAAAATGCGTGCCGCCTGATTCACCCAACCCATAATCGACTCCCCATGAATGTAGCCCAAGACCTTTCCTTCGTCGCCCTCATCAGCAACGCCCACCTGATCGTGCAACTGATCATGGCGCTGCTGCTGGGCTTATCGCTGACGAGCTGGACCTACATCTTCCGCAAGATGTTCGCCATCCGCGCCGCGCGCAGCCAGACGGAGAAATTCGAACGCAGCTTCTGGGCCGGCGGCAACCTGCACACCCTGCACCAGAGCGCCAGCAGCAGCCGCGACCAGAACGGCGCGCTGGCGCGCATCTTCGAGTCCGGCATGGGCGAATTCATCAAGAGCAAGCAGGCGTCGGCCACGCGCGAGGTGCTCGATCCGGGCGCGGTGCTCGACGGCGCGCGCCGCGCCATGCGCGCCGCGTTCCAGCGCGAACTCGACGCGCTCGACTCGCACCTGAACTTTCTGGCCTCGGTCGGCTCCGTGTCGCCGTACATCGGCCTGCTGGGCACCGTGTGGGGCATCATGAATGCTTTCCGCGGGCTGGCCAACGTGCAGCAAGCCACCCTGGCGGCGGTGGCGCCCGGCATTGCCGAAGCGCTGATCGCCACCGCCATCGGCCTGTTCGCGGCGATCCCGGCCGTGGTGGCGTACAACCGTTTCACCCACGACATCGACCGCCTGGCGATCCGCTTCGAGAGCTTCGTCGAAGAGTTTTCCAACATTCTGCAGCGCCAGTCGCGCTAACGGTACAGTAAGGGGAACCCTCCATGGCCTCATTTTCCAGCAGCCTGCGCGGCGGTCGCGGACGCAAGTTCAAGTCCGAGATCAATGTCGTGCCGTACATCGACGTCATGCTGGTGCTGCTCATCATCTTCATGGTGGTGCCGCCCGCGAACAGTCCCAGCGTGATCAACCTGCCGACCGCGCAAAAGTCGGCCCTGCCGCCGGACGACTACATCCAGATCGTCATCAAGCCCGACTCGACCATGAGCATCGGCATCAACGGCAAGAACGCGGTCACGCCGGAAGACGTGCCTAACCGCACGGCGCTGGTGCGCCGCCTGCGCGTGCTGCACGACGAGAACGTCGACTACCCGGTGATGGTGTCGGGCGACAAGGACAGCAAGTACGACGACGTGATCCAGGTGATTTCCGAAGCCAAGAAGCTGGGCATCACCCGGGTAGGCCTGGCCACCAAGTGAACGCGCCATGACCATGACTCCCGCCACCAGCATCGGCGCGCCGTACACGGTGCCGCCCGAGCCCAGCCGCCTGCCATCGATCCTGATGGCAGCGGCCGTGCACGCCGGCCTGCTGGGCTTTCTGTGGGCCGGCATCAGCTGGCAGAACACCGAGCCGGTCGCCGTGACGGCCGAAGTGTGGGACATGAAGACGCAGGATGCGGCGCCGCCCCCGCCCACGCCCAAGGTGGTGGAAGATGTGACGCCCAAGCCCGAGCCGAAGGTGGAGCCCAAGCCGGAACCGAAGCCCGAGCCCAAGCCGGAGCCGAAGCCCGTGCCGCCGCCGAAGCCGGTGGAAAAGGTCGTCGCACCCAAGCCGCCCGATATCGCGCTGGAACGCCAGAAGCAGAAGGAACTCAAGCAGAAGCAATTGGCTGAGGAAAAGTTGGAGCGCGAGAAAGACTTGAAAGAAAAAGAACTGCTGAAGGACAAGCAGGACAAGAAGCTGGCCGAGGAAAAGAAAGCCCGCGAAGCCGACGAGAAGAAGGCCATGGAACTGGCGGAAGAGAAAAAGGCCAAGGAACTGGCCGACACCAAGGCCAAGAAACTGGCTGAGGCCAAGAAGGCGGCGGAAGAAGACAAGAAGATGGCCAAGCTGCGCGACGCGGAAATGCAGCGCATCACGGGCGCGGCCGGCAGCAGCAGCGGCACCGCCCCCACGGCCACGGCGCCGCGCATCGACAGCGGCTACCTGTCCAGCATCCGCAGCAAGATCAAGAGCACAACGTCGTACCTGGGCAGCACCGATGTAAGCGGCAATCCGCGCGCCGTTTTCAAGATCGAAGAGTTGCCCACGGGCGAGATTATCTCGGTGCGGATGGTCAAGAGTAGCGGCCTGCCCGCGTTTGACGATGCCGTCGAGAAAGGCATTATCAAATCGTCACCACTGCCTAAGAAGAAAGATGGTACGGTAGAGCGCACACTAGAAATCGGTTTCTCGATGAAGGATCTGGATTGATCCGCTCGATGACCACACACCTGGAATCCAACCGCACATGAAGAAACTTTATACCCTGATGTTCAGCGCCAGCGTGCTCGTCGCTGCTAGCGCTAACGCGCAACTGAAGGTGGAGATTGCCGGCGTCGGCAGCAACCAGATTCCAATCGCCATCGCCACCTTCGCCGACGAAGGCATCGCCCCGGCGCAGATCTCGGCCATCGTCAAGGCCGACCTGGAGCGCAGCGGCGTGTTCAAGGTGATCGACACCGGCAGCGTGCTGTCGGAAAGCGCCCCGGTCGACTACAGCGGCTGGAAGTCGCGCGGCGCCGACGCGCTGGTGGTGGGCAGCGTGCACAAGCTGGCCGACGGCCGCTTCGAAGTGCGCTACCGCCTGCACGACACCATCAAGAGCACCCAGCTGTCCGCATTGAATGAGGCGGCGCAGGGCAAGTACACGCGCCTGTCGGCCCACAAGATCGCCGACGACATCTATCAGAAACTCACCGGCACGCGCGGCGCCTTCTCCGCGCGCATTGCCTACGTCAACGAAAACCGCGCCGCCAAGGATTACCGCCTTGAAATCGCCGACGCCGATGGCGAAGGCGTGCAAGTGGCCGTGCGCTCGGTCGAGCCGATCATTTCGCCATCCTGGTCGCCGGACGGCTCCAAGGTCGCCTACGTGTCGTTCCGCGAATACCGCAAACCCGTCATCTTCGTGCAAGACCTGGTCACCGGCAACCGCAAGGTCGTCGTCAACGAAAAAGGCAGCAATTCGGCGCCGGCCTGGTCGCCGGACGGCAGCACCCTGGCCGTGGCCCTGTCGAAAGATGGCAACACCCAGATTTACGGTGTCAGCAGCTCGGGCGGCAGCGTGCGCCGGCTGTCCAACAGCAACGGCATCGACACCGAGCCGCACTACTCGGCCGATGGCCAGATGATTTATTTCACGAGCGACCGCAGCGGCGGCCCGCAGATCTACAAGATGAGCGCCAGCGGCGGCAACGCCCAGCGCGTCACCTTCAAAGGCTCGTACAATATCAGCCCGCGTCTGTCGTCCGACGGCAAGACCCTGGCATGGATTTCGCAGCGCGACGGCGGCTTCGCCCTGTACGCGATGGACCTGGCCAGCGGCCAGGAACTGCGCCTGGCCGAAGGGGCCTCTGAACCGAGTTTCTCGCCTAACGGCAAATACATCATGTACGCAACCAAAGCCGGCGGACGCACCTCGCTGGCCGTGGTATCGGTAGATGGACGGGTCAAGCAGCGCTTGACCACCCAGGCAGGAAACATCAGGGAGCCCAACTGGGGTCCTTTCTTAAAATAACCGAGATAATCTTTTAACCCCGATCAGGAGAACAACCAAATGCGCAATTTCAAAAGTGTAGCTTTCATCGTCGCGAGCGCCGCCCTGCTCTCCGCTTGCAGCTCGCCAGTCAAGCTCAACGACGCTCCCGTCGTTGAAAAGGCCCCGACCGCCGGCGAAGCCGCGCCCGTCGCCGACAGCCGCGACGTGCGTCCCGTCGAGACCGGCAGCGTCGACCCGCTGAACGATCCAAAAGGCGTGCTGGCCAAGCGCAGCGTGTATTTCGACTATGACAGCTATGTGGTGCGCGACGACGGCAAGCCGATCGTGGAAAGCCACTCGGGTTACCTGAATAAAAACAAGGGCCGCAAGGTTCTGATCCAAGGTAACACCGACGAGCGCGGCGGCACCGAGTACAACCTGGCGCTGGGCCAGAAGCGTGCCGAAGCCGTGCGCAAGGCCATGTCGACCCTGGGCGTTGCCGAGACCCAGATGGAAGCCGTATCCCTGGGCGAAGAAAAGCCAAAAGCACTGGGCACGGGCGAAGCTGCCTGGGCTGAAAACCGCCGCGCCGACATCGTGTATTAATGAACCCACCGCCACGCACGCCGTGGCGGAATGGTGTTGAGGGGCGGGATGCGGTGCGAGCCGTTGCCTGCCCCTTGTTGTATCTTGCGTTTGTATCTTGCGTTGAACGACCCGAATTGAAAGAGCCAACATGATCACACTGACCCAGTCACGCCTCGCGGCAGTCTGCCTCGCCCTGACCGCCTGGATGCCGCTGCAGGCATCGGCCGGCATCCTGGACGACGACGAAGCCCGCAAGGCCATCATCGAACTGCGCGCCAAGGTCGACAACGTGGCGCGCGACCTCAACGCGCGCATCGACGCCAAGTCCGACAAGACCGCTGCGCTCGACATCGTCAGCCAGAACGAAAAGACCCAGCAGGAAATCGCCCAGCTGCGCGGCCAGATCGAAGTGCTGGCCAACGAACTGACCACCATGCAGAAGCGCCAGAAAGATTTTTATTCGGATCTGGACGGGCGCATCCGCAAGCTGGAACCTCAGCAGATGACCATCGACGGCAAGGAAGCGGCGGTCGATCCGGCCGAGCAGAAGTCGTATGACGCCGCCATGGCGCAGTTCAAGGCAGGCGATTACAAGTCGGCTGCGGCGGGACTGGCGGATTTCGTGCGGCGCTATCCAAATTCCGGCTACGCGGCCATTGCGCAGTACTGGCTGGGCAATGCGTATTACGCGCAGCGCGACTACAAGAATGCCATCGCGGCGCAGGAAGTGGTTGCCACCACCTACCGCGACAGCACCAAGGCGCCGGACGCCATGCTCAACATCGCCAGCAGCTACACCGAGCTGAAGGATAAGAAAGCGGCCAAGAAGGCGCTGCAGGACCTGGTCAAGCAGTTCCCGGACTCGTCGGCGGCGCAGGCTGCCAAGGACCGCCTGGCGGCGCTGAAGTAAGCGCTCGTGGGGTTGCTGCCTTGCACGGCTTTGGGCGCAGCTGGCGCCGTCTACGGTCGCTTGGGCCAGGCGCCCTCTGTCAGCGTGCTAGCTTGCTAAGCCTGCGGCATAAAATGTGGCCGCAGGCATTTGACAGGATGGCGATGACCCCCTATAATCTTGCTTCTTTCGGGGGTCGTTAGCTCAGCTGGTAGAGCAGCGGACTTTTAATCCGTTGGTCGCAGGTTCGAATCCCGCACGGCCTACCACCGAATTCAGTAGTATCAGATGAAGCAGCTTCGAGCAATCGTAGCTGCTTTTTTTGTTTTGAGCCGGGCTAGATCGAGGAAATCAGCTTGGCGCCGCAGGCGGCGCTGTTGTTATGATGGGCGACCTGCTTTCCGTGGTGCTTGCGGTCGCTATCGTTGACCGTGATGCGGAACGTCCCCTTGCATTTCGGGCAAAGCGTCATGTCCCCATCCAGTGCGACGGCCTTGCCAAGCGCCGTAAACGTGTCGCTCGCGCTGATGACCTTGCCGCCGTGCGAGGTTGTGTCGCCGAGGCGGATGACGCCTCGGCCTTGTGCGTCTTTCATGGTTACTCTCTTTGCGGGTCGTGGTTGGTTTGTCTGGCGGCGTTTGAGATCGTCAGGCGACGGCCACGTCGTCGGCGGGAGGCGGATTGTTGTCGACGATAAGCCGCTTTTCTTCGCCGAGATATCCCTTGCGATAGCGCCAATAGCCTGTCAGCTCAATTGAATTGAGATCGAAGCCGGCCAGCGAATCATGGACGAAGCGGTCGAACAAATGGGCCAGCCGCGGATCAGTGGGCTGCGCAGCCTTGGCATGGGCGAGCACTGTTCGCGCTTCGTCGTCGAGCGTTGCTGAACGTATGGCGTTGTGTCGGTTTCGTTGACCAGGAGCACGCTTGGTGAAAATTTGGCTAAACGATGGACGTTCGAAGGAGTTAGTAAGGTACTCCGCATCGTCAATCAGCATGGCGTTGTACTTGATTAGCAGTGCACGGTCCTTTTCCCCTGCCTTGCGCACATGATTAAGATTCGCGAAAGATAAGCGGATCTGCCAGCGCCATGAAAGGTAGGGCTGCAACCATTCGTGCACAGCGCGCGGCCTGGGCGTCGAGTAAGCGACGAAGTCGTCGTAGGCTTTTTGTACGAGTGGTGAGAGCGTGAACGGATCATATCCCGTCGACGGGGATACCGCGCGGTCTCGGCTCAAGGGAACACCCGCCGCGATGGCACATTCCAGCATATGGTTAAGCGGTATTTGCGACAGCTTCTGCGCGTCTGCGGCACGCTTGTCAGAATCGGTCGCAATACCCAGTTCTCCAGGAGCATATCCGCCCCCGACATCACTATGCGAGCCGGGATACATAAATTCCTGACAAGTACTGGGTAACGTGCCACCCGTACTAATTGTGTCAAGCGGAAAATTCTTCCGCAGTTCGTGGGCAGCGACCATATGCACGCAATTTTTTACCGAGGCCGGTATCCGTAGGAAGCGCGACTCAGCCCACCCGCTATGCCCCCCATCGCCGCCCGTGACCGCCGCGCCGACACTCGATAAAAATCCCGCCGACGCTACCGTATCCATTATACCCAGGAAGCGAAAATGAACTTTGACGCCGGCAAGGGTGCCCCCGATCAAAATTTCATCCAGCCAATGACAGAACACTCTAGCCTCAGCTGCGCCCCGCGAAAAACCAATCACATCGACAAAACACTCCTTTATACGAGGCAAACCCTTAGCGACTGTCACTTGTAGGCGCTGTGCCAAAGCTTTCAGATTCCTAACTCGATAGCCGCCACTGTTGCGCATCATCGCTAACCCGCTGGATAGTCCGAGCTGGCTCACCGCCGCGAAGTCAGCCGGCATATCGCGAGGGTGAATCACGCAATTGCAACACAATGCCGCGATCTGATCGCGGGTCATCAAGGGCGCATCTTTATCTGCGCTCCGGTGAAGCGCGTTGAACACGTGCAGTATCGCGAACAGCACACGTTGCTCGCAGCCG
Organism: Janthinobacterium lividum; assembly: GCA_943372275.1. Lineage (GTDB taxonomy): Bacteria > Pseudomonadota > Gammaproteobacteria > Burkholderiales > Burkholderiaceae_D > Telluria_A > Telluria_A lividum_A. The sequence continues at coordinate 60,961 of CALRYE020000008.1, read as the reverse complement.
ATAGCGAAACCACTTCCGAAGCTTGACTCGCCTTTCTCTCGAACTTCCGGAAAGGCCGTGCCAACACCTGGTATATAACGCGGAAAGTATCCCTTCGTAGATTTACCCAGGTAGGCATCGAACAAGCGTGCCACATTGCTGTGTTGCAGTTTCGGCATGTCGACGTCGCGATTGTTATTAGTCCCGTCGAAGAACAAGCCAACGTGGATATTGCCCTCGCATTTGCTGCAGTCAGTGAGCGATTCTGGCTCCATCCGCTGGATCGCGGCGCTCGGCGCTTTAAGCGTCGGCGCTAGCATAAATTTCATCGCCTCGTTCATCGCCAGTCTCCAAATTTCTTCTTGCGTTCTTGGTCCAGGCGCTCCAACTCCAAGAGCTCCGCCGAGGTGAAAATCGCGGCGATTGGTTTGCCTACCGTAGCGCTGTCGCCCGCATGCGGATCGCCCTCATGGATGGGGTGTTGAGATCCCTCAGTGCCAACTGCGCTAGAAATGACTCGCGCCCTTCCCCCAGCAAAAAAGTGCACCCATACATGCTCTGCTTTTTCATAGCGCTCCACTGGTACCTGCGCGATAAAGACGCCTCCCGAAATAACACTTTTATAGTTGTAAGCCCGTATTTCCTCGCGATTTTCGTTGGACCAGTCGCCGACTTCCCATCGGACCTCAACCAACAGGCCTGGTCGCCAGATCTTGGGAAGCAACATGCAGCAAGTGACGCCGCTTTCCCCCTCCCGGCCGACATTGCCACCAATGCTGCGATCCACGTAGAACGTGGGAATATTGAATTTATCTCCAAGGTGATGCACGCCGGTCAGGTCAACCGGGGCCAACGATTCATCGTGGATTTTCGCGCGGACCGTTCTAACGCATTGGATGAGCAGGCCCCCTGCCACCGCGATCGCGAACAAGCGGATCAGCCAAGTGCGTATGCTAGATTTCAAAAAAAAAATCATTTCGGTCCTTTCGCGTAATATTGCTTTCGTTCAGCCCGAACTTGCAGCTTCGAAAAGTCAATGCGGAGCCTGCCCGCGCACGTGCTGAAGTGAACAACTTCGGCTCTTGTCGCTGGTCTGCCGCTCTCGGCGCGGTAAGAGCCGGCGCCAACTTAAATTTCATCGCGTCGTTCATCGCCAATCTCCAAACTTTTTCTTGCGTTCTTGATCAATACGCTCCAGTTCCAAGAGCTCCGCAGGACTGAACATCTCTTTAACTGGTTTGCCCGCCGTTGCGCTGTCGCCCGCGTGCGGATCGCTGTCTTGGATTGGATGCTGTGGCCCCTCGCTTCCGATTGAACTCGAGATGACACGCGCTCTGCCGCCTGCAAAAAAGTGTACCCATAACTGTTCTGCTTTCTCATAGCGCTCCACGGGTACCTGCGCGATGAACGCCCCACCGGAGACAACACTTCTATAATTGCCAGCGTCCGTTTCCTTTATATTTTCATGTGACCAGTCGCCAATTTCCCATCTAACCTCCACCGACAGACCTGGCCGCCATATCTTGGGAAGCAACACGCAGCAAGTGGTGCCGCTGCCGCCCTCCCACCCAACGTTGCCGCCAATGCTGCGGTTTACGTAAAATGTCGGAATATTGAATTTACCGCCCAAATGATGCGCTGCACTCAAACTAACCGGCGCCAAGGATCCCTCTTTTATCTTTTCGCGCACCGTTTTAATACAATAGGTGAGCAGAGTCCCGGCTAGCACTACCAACGTCACTCGCATCAACCAAGTGCGGAAGCTACATTTCAAGATCTTCATTCCAGTCCTCTCCTATGCTGTTTTAGTCTGAGCATGTCGGCACCGAAACAAGCCAACATGGATGTTGCGTGGCGCTTTCTGCAGTCGATCATCAAATCCACCTCGAGTTCGTCGCCGTCGGCGCCCCACGTTTCGACGCCACTTGAATTTCATCGCTTCGCTCATCGTTAGTCTCTAGGTCTTCTGTCGCCGGACTTTCGTCCATACTGTGTTGACTACTAGGTGAGCCTCCGACCACCGCGACAACCAAAACATGCGCGGGCACCAAATTCGGAAACATACGTTGGACGAACAAGTCCTTCATCGGAAGTGATCATTGGCGTCATGCAACAAAGGGATGTTCGTGATGAGTCCAGTCATCAATCCTACGCACACGGCACGCATGCTCAGCCGCAATTCGCCGACGCCGCCCCCCGGGCACGATGCTCATTGACCGCCTCAAGCAACCCCGCGCGCATCGCACCGCGATCCGAGTCGCCCAGCAGCGTGAGCAAGCCACGGTGCTGCAAAACCGCCCCAGCCGTATCGAGCACAGCGCTGGTAAGCCAGCGCAGCACGATGTCATCGGTGTTGTTGGCACTGCGCCATACACGCCGTGCCTCGCTGGCCCACCGGTGCTGTTCTGCCGCGCTGCCCGGCAAGGCGTCGCCATGGTTCATGTCGCGCAGGTGCGCGAGCATCATGCTTGGCGCGGTCTGTTCGGCCAACGCTGCGCACTGCTCGTCCGACAGCACCAGCGGCGTGGCTGACGGCATCGCCGCTTCTTCAGCTGGAGGCAGGGTATGCAGCACACCGTCGAACCCGTGCACGCACCAGCGCGTGATCGGACCGACGAGCGCCGCCCACTGCGCTGGCGCCAGTACCGTGGCCAGGATCGGCAACACGGTACAGTCCGCGAATCGCAAGGTATAGGCCTTGCCATGCAGAGTACGGATCATGATGAAGCGACGCAGGTGCTGAGCCAGATCGGCGTATGACAGCCCAGTATCGATATAGGACGCATGCAGTTTCGGCTCCAGGGCATCAACCAGGCCGGTCACGCCATCCACATCGTCGGCGCCGCGCGCCGCTTCGACATCGATCAGGAGCGGGCTGACCGTGGCCGCCTGATCGTCGTAAAGGTGGGTCAGCCACGTGAGGTGTGCATCCGGCGTGGGAACCGGCAGCTCGGCGGCGGCAAGTTGGGCGCCATCGACGAGAATGAACGACGTGAGCGGCATAGGTTCTTTCATTGCGCCTCCACCAAAGCCGACTTGCCGTTGGCCGCGCTGAGCATGCAGGGCACGCACACCTCATGGAACGGCAACTGATCGGGGAACTGCAAAGGCCGCTCCTGCCGTGGAAAGGTCTGATGATCGGCAGCGTACATTTCGTGTTTGCCCGGTGTGTAGCCCTTGATGCCGGCTGCGCTGATCTCCAGCTCGCTGCCGCCGCCAGAGATGCGTACACCTTGCTTGGCCTTGATGTTGATCCAGTCGGTCGTACTGATCAGCTCCAACACTTTCTTGGCCAGCAGTTCCATGGTGTCGTCTTGCGCCTGCACCTTGACGGCGCCGCGCGCGGCGACCAGCTTCATGCCCAGCTTGTTGGCGAACAGGCTGATGTCCAGCGCCGAGCGCAACAGCAGGTGGCCACCGGTGCTCGCGCTGGTGTCGCCGCCACTGAGCAAGTCGATGTTGGTAGTCGCCCCCATCAGCATATTTTTGCCGCTGCCGAGTACCACCCCGGCCGGGCCGCCCACGGCCACGAGCGGCGCTCCGCCAGCACCGTTGGACCCGATACTGCCGCCGTCAAGCTGCGCCAGCCGTTCGATCAGCTGCGCCAGATCCGGCGGACTGGCTTCATCCAGCGCGTGCGTGGTGGCCAGCTTGGCCAGCTGCTCGCCCAACTGCCCCAGCGTGTCGAACAATGTGTTCAGCTCATCGCGGTCCAGCTGCGCACCAGCGGCGCCCGGGCTGGCCGCGGCGCTGATCAACACCCCCTTGGCGCCGCGCACCGCGACGGCGGCGTCGCTGCGCAGTTCGGCGCCTTCGCCGCGCGCCTCGCCCGCGCCATCCATCAGCGGATGGACCAGGTATCCAAGGTTCAGCTGCGACGCCGCATGCTCGCTGGCCACCTGCGCGTTGATGCGCCCGCTGGTGTCGTCGAAGCGCAGCTGATTGGCGCGCGCACCGCCAATCTCCAGGCTCTTCATGCCCGACAGGTATCGGTTGCCAGGCAAATCGCCCTGACCCAGACGCGGCGGGCGGGCGTTCATGTTGTACAGCTGGCCGATGATGACGGGCTTGTCCGGGTCGCCGCCGAGGAAGGCGATCAACACCTCGGTACCCGCCCGCGGCAGCGCCAGCACGCCGAACGGCATGCTATCGACGGTGCCGGCCCAGCCGCTGGCCACGCGCACCCATGCCGAGTCGCGCTCGCTGCCGGACGCGCCAGCGCCCTCGGCGTGCGCGTGATCCTCCTCGCGCATGGCGCTGAAGCGCACCTTGACGCGGCCTCGGTCGTCGCAGTGGACCGCCTCGCCCGGCGGGCCGACGACGATGGCGCTCTGCAGGTGCGTCTTGGGCATGTCCACGCGCAGGTCGTAGGCTGGAACGAAGGCAACGTCGCGCCGCACGCACGTCATGTGGCCGTGGAAGCGCAGCCCGTCCGCGTCGAGCCAGCTCTGGCCGGCCGGCGGCAGGTCGGCTGTGTCCACGCTCCAGCGGTTGCGCGCGAACAGGCGCTCCACCCGCGCGTTGAACTGCTTGGGCAGGTTATTGTGCGCCGTGATGTGCAGCGCCGTGACGACGAATTGCCGCTCGGCGGCGGGATGCCGGTCGATCTCGGGATGGCCGGCGAGGATAAAGTATTCTCCCGCCGCGCAATCGCGCACGCTGCCTTCGGCGTGATAGCACTTGGCCTCGAAGTCCGAGCGCGCCATGGCCTGCCGGGCCAGTTCGTCGAGGTCCTCGTAATTGTCGCGCACGTGAGGCGACTCGGTGAGGTACTGGTCCAGCGTGGCCGTCAGCTCGCCTGCCGCCACGCCCTGATCGGTGGCGCTGGCGCTGCTCGCGCTCATGAAGACGGTGCCGCGCGGGTTGTTGTAATCCCAGCTGTGGCGGCTGACCCGGCCCGGGCGCAGCGTGCGCACGGCACTGAACGCGCTGATCGCATCGCGCTCCTCGGTGGCGCTGTTGCGGTGGAAGCGGATCGTCCCGGCAGTGCTCAGCTTGAGCCGTTTCGCGTCGTCGAACAGCACCATCGTATGGGCCAGCGTGGGCGCCGACGTGCTGACGCCGGCTTCGGGCGCGCGCCCGCTACTGGCGCGGCCCGCGCGGAAGAACCATGAGATGCCGCGCCGTTTAAGCAAGCGCCGCAGGAAGGCTCCCGTGCCTTCATTGTGCTGGACGATCTGGCGCCGCACGGGAAACTCGCGCACCGCCAGCGTGGACTCGACTTCAAACTCGAACGCGGCCGCCAGCGCGGGATTGTTGCGGCGCGCTTCGCTGAGCACGGTCTGGACCACGTCAAGCTCGGTCTGGTTGAGGAAGATGCGGCTACTCACCCCCAGGTCCAGGATTGCCAGTGCGTCGCGCATGACCAGCTGGTAAGTTGCCAGGCCACCGTCGCTTTCGCCCCGGCTGGCCTCGGCCACAATGCCGCAGATACTGCGCAGCGCGCCCCGGTCGGTCACGAACTGCACTTCGATGGGCAGGCCGATCAGCGTCTTGAGTGGCAGCGCCGAATTCAGCGACAGGCAATAGATGCGCAGCTCAATGCCGTCGCAGATCGCCTCCACGCCCGTCACCCGCTGCGGCAGCAGTACGTTGCTGGCCACGCCGTCGGGAAAACCCAGATGCATGCGCAGCGGACGGTTTTTGGCACTCAGCAATTTACCAAGCTGTTGTTCGGCGTCGTCGAAACCGGCGTTGTCGTTCACAATAGGCTCCAGGAAAAAACGATGTGGTAACGCGTCAAAACATGGCCATCCGGCTGCGCGGGGGTGACTGACAAGGGCATGGTCACGCCGCTCCAGTTGGGTCACGTCGAGAATGCGACGACTTGACTGTCCAGAGGGAAAGTATTGCCCTGTTGCACGATTGCACTTTGACGTCTCGCAAGCGTTTGCCATGTACCCGCGGTGATTACGCCGCACAAGACGAAGTGGCGAAGCGTGTTTCGAATCGGGCGGGCCGAATGTGAGTGTGCGCACGCCTGAAAACTACCCAACGTCAAAGTTTTCAACGAGCAAATCGCCGAAATTCTTAACCTACTTCAAGGAAAACCCAGCGAAGGCCGCTGCGGCTGGTGCACTGAACTATCATGCGCCGATGATTATCCCCAGCAATCGGCCCTCCTGCGCCGCCACGCCCTGGTCCCATGAGCCTTGACGCACGCGGCCTGACCCTCGCGAGGGGCGCGCGTTGCCTGTTTTCCGACTTGTCGTTCACCGTTCCGGCCGGCAGCGCCTTGCGCGTAACCGGCGCCAACGGCGCCGGCAAAACCAGCCTGCTGCGGGTCCTGGGCGGCCTGTCGCGCCCGGACGCGGGCAAGGTCGAATGGCGCGGCGCCAGCATGGCCAGTCACCGGGCTAACGGCGCTGCCGACGGCAATGCTAACGGCGTTGCCCGCGTGCTCTACGCCGGCCATGCCGACGCCGTCAATGCCGATCTGCTGGCCTGGGAAAACGTCGCCTTCTCCGCCTTCCTTATCGGTCCCGACCGCCGCGCGCAGGCCTTGCAAGCGCTCTCGCTGATGGACCTGCGCGCGCAGGCCGTGCTGCCAGTGCGGGCGCTGTCGCAAGGCCAGCGCAAGCGGGTCGGCCTGGCACGCCTGCATCTGGCAGCGCCCGGTTCGCTGTGGATCCTGGACGAGCCGTTCAGCTTTCTCGACGCGGCCGCCGCGGCATCGCTGGGCGCGCTGCTCGAGCAGCATTGCGCCGCCGGCGGCACGCTGGTATACACCACCCACCAGGACGATACGCTGCGCGGTGCGGCCACTCTGGAACTCGGCCCTGCTGCGGCCCGAACCTGCGCAGTGCCTGCCAGCGCGGTGCTTCCTTGCTGACGGTATTTCGCGCCGTCGCCCACCGCGACCTGCTGCTGGCCATGCGCCGCAAGGCCGATCTGGCCACGCCGCTCGCTTTCTATGTGCTCGTGGCCAGCCTGTTCCCGCTGGCCATCGGCGCCGATGCTGCGCTGCTGCGCCAGATGGGTCCCGGCGTGGTCTGGGTCGCCGCCCTGCTGGCGTCGCTGCTGGGGCTGACGCGCATGTTCGAGCGCGACGATGCCGACGGCACGCTGGAGCAGCTGCTGCTGGCGCCCTGTCCGCTGGCCGTCGCCGTGCTGGCCAAGATCGGCGCGCACTGGCTGGTGACCGGCCTGCCGCTGGTGCTGGTCACGCCGCTGCTGGCGGTGCAGTACGACCTGCCGCTGGACGTCGCGCGCGTCACCCTGCTCGGCCTGCTGATCGGCACGCCCGTGCTCAGCCTGATCGGCGCGATCGGATCGGCGCTGGCCCTGCGCACCCATGGCGGCAGCGTCCTGGTGGCGCTGATCCTGCTGCCGCTTTACATACCCGTCCTGATTCTGGGTGCCGGCGCGGCCCGGGCCGAGGCAACAGGCCTCAGCGGCGACGCCTCCCTGCTTCTGCTGGGCGCCATGCTGTGCGGCGCGGCCACCCTGGCCCCCTGGGCCGCCGCCGCCGCGCTACGCGTGGTGCTCGATTGATGGCTATCTCATTTAACGGGCAGCGCCGCGGACCCGCTCCGCGCCCGCCCCTACCCCAAACAGGTGTGTGCTCATGATGCTACCGACTTCGCCCCAAGCCAGCGAGGCGGGCCGCACCCGTGTCTTCGCGCTCGCTTCACCGCCCAACTTCTACCGCGTCGCCGGGCGCCTCATCCCCTGGTTCGCCGCCGCGGCCGCCGCGCTGGCCGCGGCCGGCCTGTACGTGGGCCTGATCGCCGCACCGACCGACCATCAGCAGGGCGAGGCCTACCGCATCATCTTCGTCCATGTGCCGGCGGCCTGGATGTCGATGCTGATCTACCTGGCCATGGCCGCCTGGGCCGCCGCCGGCCTGGTGTGGAACACCCGCGTCTCGTCGATGATGGCCAGCGCGCTGGCCCCCACCGGCGCCCTGTTCACCTTCCTGGCCCTGTGGACCGGCGCCCTGTGGGGCAAGCCGACCTGGGGCGCATGGTGGGTGTGGGACGCCCGCCTCACCTCCGAACTGATCCTGCTGTTCCTGTATCTCGGCTTCATGGCGCTGCATGCGGCGGTGGACGATCCACGGCGGGCCGACCGCGCCGCCGCCATCCTGGCGCTGGTGGGCGTGGTCAACGTGCCGATCATTTATTTTTCCGTCACCTGGTGGAATACGCTGCACCAGGGTGCCTCGGTGAGCCTGACCAGCGCCCCGGCCATGGCCAGCGTCATGCTGGCCGGTATGCTGCTCATGAGCGCGGCCTGCTGGGCCTACACCATCGCCATCACGCTGCGCCGCGCGCGCTGCATGGTGCTCGAACGGGCCGGGCGCGCCGACTGGGCGCTGCGCGCTGCGGGGGCCGCATGAACTGGCACAGCGTCGACGCACTGATGCACATGGGCGGCTACGGCAGCTTCGTCTGGGGCGCGTTCGGCATGGTCGCGCTGCTGCTGGGCGTCGAAGTGGCGCTGGTTGCGCGCCGCTGGCGCCGCGCGCTGGCCGCCGCGCGCCAGCCCGTCACCGGAGAGCATGCATGAAGCCGCGCCACCAACGCTTCGCCCTGATCGGCGCCGGCCTGGCCGTGCTGGCGCTGGGCACCACCCTGGTGCTGTCGGCGTTCCAGAAGAACCTGGTGTTCTTCTTTACGCCGTCGCAGGTCAGCGCCGGCGAAGCGCCCCGCTCGGGCAGCTTCCGGGTGGGTGGACTGGTCGAGCAAGGCAGCATCCGGCGCCAGGGCGATGGAGTCACGGTGGACTTTGTCGTGACCGATCACGCGCACAAGATCAAGGTGCAGTACCGCGGCGCCCTGCCCGACCTGTTCAAGGAAAACAAGGGCGTCGTCGCGCAGGGCAAACTGGCCGCCGGCGGTGTGTTCGCGGCCGACCAGGTGCTGGCCAAGCACGACGAAAACTACATGCCGCCCGAAGCGGCTTACGCGATGCAGCAAGGCGCCGCGCGCCAGGGCGGCCAGCCAGCCCCCACAAATGCACCCGCCACCCAGGGAGCCAAGCCATGATCGCCGAAACCGGAACCCTGGCGCTGGTGTTGGCGCTGGCCCTGGCGCTGGTGCAGGGCAGCTTGCCGATCATCGGCTCGCTGCGCGGCCAACCGCGCTGGATGGCGCTGGCCCGGCCGGCGGCGCTGGGCCAGTTCGCGTTTGTCTCGCTGGCGTTCGGCTGCCTGATCGCCTCCTTCGTCGGCAACGACTTCTCGGTGCAATACGTGGCCAGCAATTCCAACTCCATGCTGCCCTGGTACTTCCGCGTCACCGGCACCTGGGGCGGCCACGAAGGCTCGCTGCTGCTGTGGACCTGGATACTGGCCGGCTGGACCTTCGCCGTGGCGCTGTTAAGCCGCCAGCTGCCCGACGAGACGCTGGCGCGCCTGTTGGGCGTGCTGGGCCTGATCGCGGTGGGCTTTTTGCTGTTCATGCTGCTCACCTCCAATCCGTTCGCGCGCCTGGTGCCGGCCGCGCTGGAAGGACGCGACCTTAATCCCCTGCTGCAGGACTTCGGCATGATCATCCACCCGCCCTTGCTGTACATGGGCTACGTGGGCTTTTCGGTGGCGTTCGCGTTTGCCATCACCGCGCTGATCGGCGGACGGCTGGACGCGAGCTGGGCGCGCTGGTCGCGGCCGTGGACGCTGGTGGCATGGAGTTTTCTCACGCTGGGCATCGCCATGGGCAGCTTCTGGGCCTACTACGAACTGGGCTGGGGCGGCTGGTGGTTCTGGGATGCGGTGGAAAACGCCTCGTTCATGCCATGGCTGGTCGGCACGGCGCTGATTCATTCGCTGGCGGTGACGGAAAAACGCGGCAGCTTCAAGAACTGGACCGTGCTGCTGGCGATCCTGGCGTTCTCGCTGTCGCTGCTGGGGACCTTCCTAGTGCGCTCGGGCGTGCTGACCTCGGTGCACGCCTTCGCCACCGATCCGCGTCGCGGCGCCTTCATTCTGGTGTTCCTGGGTCTGGTCGTCGGCGCCTCGCTGCTGCTGTATGCCTGGCGCGCGCCGCAGGTCGGGCGCGGCGGCAGCTTCGCGGCGGCCTCGCGCGAATCGGCCCTGCTTCTGAACAACGTGTTCCTGCTGGCCGCCACCGGCACCGTGCTGCTCGGCACGCTCTACCCGCTGTTCCTCGACGCCCTCGGCATGGGCAAGATCTCGGTCGGCCCGCCCTACTTCGAGGCGGTGTTCGTGCCCGTGATGGTGCCGGTGCTGATGCTGATGGCCGCGGGCCCCTTCGTGCGCTGGAAGCAGGCGTCCATGACGGCCTTGTGGCGCCGCCTGCGCTGGCTGGCGGCAGCGGCGCTGGGCTTCGGCTGCGGCCTGGGCGCCCTGCTGGCGGCGTCGCCCATGGTGATGCTGGGTCTGGCGCTGGCCGCATGGATCATGCTGGGCACCGGCGCGCACCTGCTTGAGCGGCTGCGCCATGCGGCCCCCGGCACTTCGCTGTGGCGCCGCCTGGCCACGCCCCCGCTGAGCTTTTACGGCATGCTCGTCGCGCACGCCGGCATCGGCGTGTTCGTCATCGGCGTCACGCTCGTGAAAGGCTACGACGACACCCTCGACGCCAGCCTGGCGCTGGGCGAAACGGCCACGGTGGGCGGCTACACCTTCACGCTCGACCGGGTAGCCGACGCCCCCGGCCCCAACTACGACGCGGTGCGCGCCAGCTTCGCGGTGCGCAAACATGGCGCGCTGCTGGCCACCTTATACCCCGAAAAGCGCCTGTACCGCGCGCAGCAGAGCAGCATGACCGAGGCCGCCATCGAGCGTGGTTTCACGCGCGACCTGTACGTGTCGCTGGGCGAGCAGACCGCCGGCGGGCGCTGGATCGTGCGCATCGCGCACAAGCCCTTCGTCGGCTGGATCTGGGGCGGCTGCGTGATCATCGCCCTGGGCGGCGCGCTGGCGGCGGGCGACCGCCGCTACCGGCTGACACGCAAGGCGCGCGTCAGTGCAGCCACCGATCCCGTGGCGGAACCTGCCGTGGCGCTGCCGGTATGAGGCGCTTCCTGCTGCCGCTGGGCGCCTTTCTGGTGCTGCTGGTGTTTCTGGGCGTCGGCCTGCGTCTTAACCCGCGCGAAGTGCCTTCGCCCTTCATCGGCAAGAGCGCCCCGCCGTTCACGCTGACGCGCCTGGACGACGCGGCCGCGACGATCACGCCGGCGCAGATGCGCGGCCACGTCTGGCTGCTTAATGTCTGGGCCTCATGGTGCGCCTCGTGCCAGATCGAGCACCCGGTGCTGATGGCTTTTTCCAAGCGCAGCAAGGTGCCGCTGATCGGCCTGAATTACAAGGACAAGCGCGCCGACGGCGCCGCCTGGCTGCGCCGTCACGGCAATCCCTATGCCGCCTCGGCGTTCGACCAGGACGGCAGGACCGGCATCGACTACGGCGTCTACGGCGTACCGGAAACCTTCCTGATCGACCGCCATGGCGTCATCCGCCTCAAGCACGTCGGACCGCTAACCCGTGAAGTACTGGACGAGAAAATACTGCCCATGATCGAGGAACTGAACCGTGCGTAACACCGCCGCCGTGCCTGCAGCCTTCGCGGCGCTGCTGCTCATTGCCAGCCTGGCCGGCGCCGCTGTGCCGGCGCCGGCCACCGACCCGGCGCTCGAGCGCCGCGTCACCGCCGTTGCCGAACAGCTGCGCTGCGTGGTGTGCCAGAACCAGACCATCGCCGATTCCCAGGCCGATCTGGCCGTCGACCTGCGCCAGCAGGCGCGCGAACAGCTTGCCCGCGGCATGAGCGAACAGGCCGTGCTGGACTATATGGCCCAGCGCTACGGCGACTTCGTCCTCTACAATCCGCCGCTGCGCCCATCGACCGTGGTCCTGTGGGGCGCGCCGTTCCTGCTTGTGGGCGCGGGCATGCTGACCCTGCGCGCCCGGGTTCGCGCGCGCGGCCACGACACCCCGGCGCCTGCCTCCGAGCTGGCCCGCACCACCGCCCTGCTCGACGACGCCAGGGACGCTTCATGAACGCGATGATCGCCTTTGCCGCCGTGGCCACGCTGCTGGCGCTGGCCGTGCTGCTTTGCCTGCTGCCACCGCTGCTGCGGCGCGACCCGGGCGCCATCCGGCGCGCCCACGACGAAGTCAATCTGCTGGTGCTGCGCGACCAGGCGCGCGAACTCGACGCCAACCTCGCGGCCGGCACGATTGCGCCAGACAGTCACGCCAGCGCGCGCCAGGAACTGGCCGGCCGGGTGGTGCAGGATGTGGTGGCCGGTGCGGCGCCCGCCATGCCCGAACGGCAGGTGCGCACCGCCGCCGTGCTGGCGCTGGCCGTGCCCCTGTTCGTCGGCGCGCTGTATCTGTACGTGGGCAATCCCGACGCGGTCACGGAGGGCCCGCGCGCGGTCGCCGCGCCGCAGCACGACACGCCCGCGTCGATCGAGGCCATGGTGGCCACGCTGGCGCAGCGCCTGCAGGCCACGCCCGACGACGTGGAAGGACTGCAGATGCTGGCCCGCTCCTACACCGCGCTCGACCGGCACCAGGACGCCGCCCGCACCTACGCCCGGCTGGCCGCGCTGCTGCCCGGCGAAGCGGGCGTGCTGGCCGACTACGCCGACGCGCTCGGCACGGCCGAAGGCGCCACGCTCCAGGGCGAACCCGAACGGCTGATCGCGCGCGCGCTGGCCATCGATCCGCAGCACGTCAAAGCACTGAGCCTGTCGGGCAGCGCCGCCTTCGAGCGCGGCCAGTTCGCGCGCGCCCGGCAGCAGTGGCAGGCCGTGCTGGCCCTGCTGCCGGCCGACAGCGCCTTTGCGCAGTCGACCGCAGCCAGCGTGGAAGCTGCGGCCCGATCCGAGCGGCTGGCCGGCGGCGGCGCGACTGACGGCGCCCCTATCACCCCCACTCCGATCCCCACCACGGCAGCGCGCGCGCTGAGCGGCACCGTGCGCATTGCGCCCGCCCTGCTGGCTACTCTCAAGCCGACCGATACCGTGTTCGTGTACGCCCGGCTGGTCGACGCCAAAGGGCCGCCGCTGGCCGCATTGCGCCGCCAGGTGCGCGACTTGCCGCTGCAGTTTTCGCTCGACGACAGCATGGGCACCGGCACCACCGCGCCGCTGTCGCAGCAGGCGCGCGTGATGGTGGGCGCGCGCATTTCGCGCAGCGGCAGCGCCACGCCGGCGTCCGGCGACCCGGAAGGGATAGCCGGTCCGGTGGCCAGCGACGCGCGCGACGTGACCATCGACATCCAAAGCCGCCGCCAATAAGGTTAAAAATTAACCTAGATTAAGATTCGCGCAATTTGTTCATGCCTTGCTTGGACGGCAGCGAATCGCTAGCCCATACTGACAGTAGGTTTATTAACGGCGCTGAGCGCCCCCAACTATGACCGACGCTGCAAGCAACGCTGGCGCCCCACGGGCGGTCCAGCCCCCCGTAACCCGGGCCGAAGAGATCAAGGCATTTCTACTGCTCACCGCCATCCTGGCGCCGATCCTGACGATCGGCATCGTGGCCGGTTTCGGCTTCTTTGTCTGGATGTATCAGTTAATGACCGGGTCGCTTCCGGGCGCCTGATTAGGCACTTAATTCCGGGCGCCTCATGGGGCGCCTCATCCACAGCAAGCCGCGAAAGGCCTGGAATGTCCGATGAAATTCATATCGCCGGCGTGATCGTTCACGTCGCGCTGACCGACGTGCCTGCCGTACGCAGCCAGATTGGTTTGCTGCCCAAGGCACGCATCCACGCCGCCGGCGCCGACGGGCGGCTGGTCGTCACGCTCGAAACCGATTCCACCAAGCGCACGCTGGACTACATGGACGCGCTGCGCATTCTGCCGGGCGTCCTGAACGTCGCACTGGTCTATCAACACGCGGAAGACACCGCAGCCATGAACGAGGAAGTGCAATGATTTTTACCCGACGCGAATTCATCACCCAGACCGCGGCCATCACGGCGGCGGCCACGGCCGGCATCACGCTCGACGCGGGCGCCTCCAACGTCGTCACCGACGCCATGAAGACCCAGCTGACCTGGAACAAGGCGCCCTGCCGCTTCTGCGGCGTGGGTTGCGGCGTCAACGTGGGCGTCAAGGATGGCCGCGTGGTGGCCACCCACGGCGACATCAACGCCGAAGTCAACCGCGGCGTCAACTGCGTCAAGGGCTACTTCCTGTCGAAGATCATGTACGGCGCCGACCGCCTGACCCAGCCCCTGCTGCGCATGACCGACGGCAAGTATGACAAGAACGGCGAATTCGCCCCGGTGTCGTGGGACAAGGCGTTCGACGTGATGGCCCAGCAATTCAAGAAGGTGCTGCGCGACAAAGGACCGGAAGCGGTCGGCATGTTCGGCTCGGGCCAGTGGACCATCTGGGAAGGCTACGCCGCCGTCAAGCTGATGAAGGCGGGCTTCCGTACCAACAACCTGGACCCCAACGCGCGCCACTGCATGGCCTCGGCGGTGGCCGGCTTCATGCGCACCTTCGGCATGGACGAGCCGATGGGCTGCTACGACGACATCGAAGCGGCCGACGCGTTCGTGCTGTGGGGCTCCAACATGGCCGAGATGCATCCGATCCTGTGGACCCGTGTCACCGACCGCCGCCTGTCGGCGCCGCACGTCAAGGTGGCCGTCATGTCGGTGTACGAACACCGCAGCTTCGAGCTGGCCGACCAGTCGATCATTTTCCGGCCGCAGACCGACCTGGCGATCCTGAACTACATCGCCAACTACATCATCACGACCAAGCGCGTCAACCGCGACTTCGTCACCAAGCATACCCGCTTCGTGCTGGGCAACACCGACATCGGCTACGGCCTGCGGCCCGAGCACGCGCTGCAAAAGGCGGCCAAGAACGCCAACGACGTCGGCGGCGGCAAGCCCATCACGTTCGAGGAATATGCCGCCTTCGTCAAGACCTACGACGCCGAGACGGTGTCCAAGCTGACCGGGGTGTCGACCGACAAGCTGAAGAAACTGGCCGAGCTGTACGCGGACCCGAAGATCAAGGTCATGTCGTTTTTCACGATGGGCTTCAATCAGCATACGCGCGGCACCTGGTGCAGCAATCTGCTGTACAACCTGCATCTGCTGACCGGCAAGATCTCGTCGCCCGGCAATAGCCCGTTCTCGCTCACGGGCCAGCCCTCGGCCTGCGGCACCGCGCGCGAAGTGGGCACCTTCTCGCACCGCCTGCCGGCCGACATGGTGGTGACCAATCCCAAGCACCGGGAAACAGCCGAAAAGATCTGGAAGCTGCCGCCCGGCACCGTGCCGGCCAAGCCGGGCTTTCACGCGGTGCAGCAAAGCCGCGCGCTCAAGGACGGCAAGCTCAACGCCTACTGGGTCATGTGCAACAACAACGTGCAGGCCGGGCCGAACATCATGGGCGAGATCCTGCCGGGCTTTCGCAATCCCGACAATTTCGTCGTCGTCTCGGACGTGTACCCGACCGCCAGCACCATGGCGGCCGACCTGATCCTGCCGGCCACGATGTGGGTCGAAAAGGAAGGCGCCTACGGCAATGCCGAGCGGCGCACCCAATTCTGGCACCAGCTCGTCACCGGCCCGGGCGAATCGCGTTCGGACCTGTGGCAGCTGGCCGAATTCGCCAAGCGCTTCAAGATGGAAGAAGTGTGGCCGCCGCACCTGTTGCTGGCGGCGCCCCAGTACCGCGGCAAGACCATGTACGACGTGCTGTTCCGCAACGGCCAGGTCGACAAGTTCCCCGCCTCGCAGCTGGAAGCGGGCCACCTCAACTTCGAGGCCAAGGCGTTCGGCTACTACATCCAGAAGGGCTTGTTCGAGGAGTACGCCCAGTTCGGACGCGGCCACGGCCACGACCTGGGGCCGTTCGACCTGTACCACAAAGAGCGCGGCCTGCGCTGGCCGGTGGTCAACGGGCGCGAAACCCGCTGGCGCTATCGCGAAGGGGCCGACCCCTACGTCAAGAAAGGCGAAGGGGTGCGCTTTTACGGCATGCCGGACGGTAAAGCCGTCATCTTCGCCCTGCCCTACGAAAAGGCGGCCGAGGAGCCGGACAAGGACTTCCCATTCTGGCTCTCGACCGGACGGGTGCTGGAACACTGGCACACCGGCACCATGACGCGCCGCGTGCCCGAACTGTACCGCGCCGTGCCCAACGCGGTGTGCTACATGCATCCGGACGACGCCAAGGCGCTCGGCGCGCGCCGGGGCGACCGCATCGAGGTCAAGTCGCGCCGCGGCCTGATCCATTCGCGGGTGGAAACGCGCGGGCGCAACCGTCCCCCGCGCGGACTGGTGTTCATCCCGTTCTTCGACGCCAGCCAGCTGGTCAATAAGGTCACGCTGGACGCAACCTGCCCGATTTCCTTGCAGACCGATTACAAGAAATGCGCGGTCAGCATCCGCAAAGTGAAGGAGGACGCATGAAGCTGCTAGCACGCCTGGGTGCGGCGATCTTGTGCGCCACCTTGGCCTTGCCGGGCGTGGCCCTGGCCCAGAAGGTGGTGGACAACATGCGCGGGCCGGTCGCGCTGTCGGCCACGGCCAAGCCGGCGCCCATCGTCAACCCCGACAACAGCGACGTGCGCCGCATCCGCAACTACAGCATGCAGCCGCCGGTCATCCCGCACAAGATCGACGGCTACCAGACCGACAAGAACGCCAACAAGTGCATGATGTGCCACGCGCGCACGCGCACGCAGGAGAGCCAGGCGCCGATGATCAGCGTGACGCACTTCCAGAACCGCGACGGCAACTTCCTGGCGGAGCTGTCGCCGCGGCGCTATTTCTGCCTGCAGTGCCACGTGCCCCAGGCCAATTTGAACCCCCTGGTCGAGAACCAGTTCAAGGACGTCGACACCATGCTCAATCAGCCGCCGCCTGCAGCGCGCAAGAAATAAAAGACAAGAGATAGGCCCGACCATGATTCAAACCGCGAAACGCTACTGGGGTATCCTGCGCCGTCCGAGCGTCCACTTAAGCCTGGGCTTTGTCGTCATCAGCGCCTTTGTGGCCGGCATTCTGTTCTGGGGCGGCTTTAACACCGCCATGGAGGCGACCAATACGGAAAAGTTCTGTACCGGCTGCCATGAAATGCGCGACAACGTGTACCCGGAACTGCAGCGCACCATTCACTTCACCAACCGCAGCGGAGTGCGCGCCAAGTGTTCGGACTGCCACGTGCCGCACGAGTGGACCAGCAAGATGGCGCGCAAGATGCAGGCGTCCAAGGAAGTCTGGGGCAAGATCTTCGGCACCATCGACACGCGCGAAAAATTCGAAGCGCACCGCCTGCAGCTGGCCAACAACGAGTGGACGCGCCTCAAGGCCAACAACTCGCTGGAATGCCGCAACTGCCACCAGTTCGAATCGATGGACTTTACGCGCCAGAGCAAGCGCGCCGCCGATGCCCACTCGACCCAGCTGGCCGACGGCAAGAAGACCTGTATCGACTGCCACAAGGGCATTGCGCATACCTTGCCGGACATGCATGGGGTGAAGTAGCCCGGTAGCGGCACCGCGGCCGCCACGTACGTTGCAGAAAAGCTTAGCCTGCTTCATGGAATGTGCCGCGCACTTGGCCGATAGTAGGACGGGCTGGCGCCACGATGGCGGCCAGCCCAACTACCCAGGACAAGCATGAACGCGAGCGAGAAAATGTTGAACCGGTCCCTGCCCGCGCAGGAAGTGTCGATCGACGTGTTGTGCGAGAAGTACGCGAAAGGCGGCGAGAACAGCATCGCCGCTGTGCAGGCCAGGGTCGCCCACGCGCTGGCCCAGTACGAGCGCGCCGAACTGCGCGAAGCGATGCAGGAGCGCTTCCTGTGGGCCCAGCAGCAGGGCTTCATCCCGGCCGGGCGCATCAATTCAGCGGCCGGCACGGGCATGAAGGCCACGCTGATGAACTGCTTCGTGCAGCCGGTGGGCGACTCCGTCACCGGCTGCCAGGACGGCCTGCCCGGCATCTACACGGCCGTGGCCGAAGCTGCCGAGACCATGCGCCGCGGCGGTGGCGTGGGCTACGACTTCAGCGCCATCCGCCCGTGCGGCAGCAAGGTCAAGGGAACGCAGTCGCGCGCCTCCGGCCCGGTGTCGTACATGGACGTGTTCGACGCCTCCTGCAAGACGGTCGAATCGGCCGGCGCGCGCCGTGGCGCCCAGATGGGCGTGCTGCGTATCGACCACCCGGACATCGACCGCTTCATCGCTGCCAAGCATGGCGGCGCGCTGACCAACTTCAACTTGTCGATCGCGGTGACCGACGCCTTCATGTGGGCCTTGGAAGAACAACAGCCGTTCGATCTGGTGCACACGGCCGAGCCCTCGGACGAACAGATCGCCGCCGGCGCCTATGTGCGCCCCGACGGCCAGTGGGTCTACCGCACGCTCGACGCGGCAGAGCTGTGGCAGACGGTGATGCAGTCCACCTACGACCACGCCGAGCCGGGCGTTCTGTTCATCGACCGCATCAACGCCGAAAACAATCTGTACTACGCCGAGCGACTGTGCGCCACCAATCCGTGCGGCGAACAGCCGCTGCCGGCTTATGGCTGCTGCGACCTGGGCTCGATCGACCTGACCCGCTTTGTCGACGTCCCGTTCACCAGCGACGCGGCGTTCGACTTCGCGCGCCTGTGCGACGTGGCCACCATCGGCGTGCGCATGCTCGACCTGGCGCTGGACGCCACCGAGTGGCCGCTGCCGCAGCAAGCCGAGGAAGGCCGCACCAAGCGCCGCGTGGGACTGGGCTTTCTGGGTCTGGGCAGCGCCCTCGTCATGCTCGGCATCGCCTATGACAGCGAGGCGGGCCGCGCCATGGCCGCGCGCATCGCCGAAACCATGCGCGACGCCGCCTATGCCGCGTCGATCGACCTGGCGCGCGAAAAAGGCCCGTTCCCGCGCTTCGACGCCGAGGCCTATCTGGCCGGCCAGTTCGTGGGACGCCTGCCGCAGGACTTGCGCGCGCAGATCGCCGAACATGGCATCCGCAATTCGCACCTGCTGTCGATCGCGCCGACCGGCAGCATCACGCTGGCGTTTGCCGACAATGCCTCGAATGGTATCGAGCCGGCGTTTTCGTGGGTGTACTTCCGCAGGAAGCGCATGGCCGACGGCAGCACGCGCAGCTACGAGGTGGCCGATCACGCCTGGCGCCTGTACCGCCACTTGGGCCACGATGTCAGCGACGACGCCGCCCTGCCTGCGCAATTCGTCACCGCCTTGCAAATGGCAGCGCAGGACCATCTGGGCATGATGCAGGCGGTGCAGCCTTTCATCGACACGGCCATCTCGAAAACCGTCAACGTGCCGGCCGACTATCCGTACGAAGACTTCAAGGATCTGTACCGCGACGCCTGGCGCGCTGGCCTGAAAGGACTTGCCACCTACCGGCCCAATGCGGGGCTGGCCAGTGTGCTCAGTGCCGCGCCAGCGCCGGCACCGGTTCCCTCGGCGGCTCCGGATGCGCTGCCAGACGAAGATCCGCTGCGCCGCCGCTTCGACACCCGCCCGCTGGGCGAGCTGGAATCGGTGACCAGCAAGATACGCTACACCACCCAGGAGGGAGCCAAGGCGGCCTATTTGACGGTCAGCTTCATCCGCGCCGAGGGGCGGCTGGATGGTCTGCCGGTGACGATCGAGCGCCCGTTTGAGTTTTTCATGCCGGCCAATCAGCGCAGCGACGGCCAGCAGTGGATCACTTCCACCATGCGTCTGCTGTCGCTGGCGGCACGCGCCGGCAGCTCGGTGGCCAAGGCGCTGGCCGACATGCGCGAGGTGGTGTGGGAAAAGGGGCCGGTGCGCTGCGGCAGCTTCGTTCGGGCAGATGGGACGGAGGTTCCGATGTACCACGACTCGGAAGTAGCGGCCATCGCGTTCATGCTGCAGCGCGTGCTGATCCGGCGTGGGTTTCTTGATGCGCAGGGCAATCAGGTGCCAACGGCTGAACTGGCGCGCATGCTGGCGAAGGAGCAGGCGTTCGGACATGCTGATCTGATGTCGCCCGCTACGGTTGCGCCAAAAGCATCAGCAACGCAGCCTGAAACGCACGCCACGGTGCAGCTTGCACGGCGCAAATGTCCCGACTGCGGTGCCTATGCACTGCACAAGGTAGACGGCTGCAGCCATTGCAGCGAGTGCCATTACATCGGCAGCTGCGGCTGATAACTGTCGGGGTTAGCAACGCGATGCACAACCCATCGCGCCACGCCGCACGACGCTCCGTCACAGATGACAAATCCGGTTAGCGGTTTCTGAGCCATTCTTTGAGTACGTCGTTGATGCGCGTCTGCCAGCCCTCGCCAGTCGCTTTGAACGCGGCCAGCACGTCAGCGTAAAAGCGAATGGTCGTGCTGACCTTGGTCCCGCTGCCTGCAGGCCTGCCACGACCTCTTGCCGCTTCAGCCCCGGCCTCGCTGCGGGAGACGACCTTGTCACCAACCCGCCAGACGCCCTGCTCAAAAAATTCGTCTGTCAGTTCCGGCGAGTCGTCCGGATCAACCCAAGTAGTGGGCGAATTTTGCAATTTCGCGCTCATTTGCCTTCCTCATGCTAAACGTGCACAAAAGCATTCTTTCGATTTCCGCGTTGACAACAATCAACGATCATGAGCTAGACCGCGATCTTTTGTCAGCCTGCCGTATAATTATCAGACTATGAGCCCTCTCCTATCTCCGCTTGAGTCTGAGTTCGCCACGGTCGAGGAAGCCGAATCGCACGATCGTTGGTTTCGAGCGAAAGTTCAAGCGTCGCTTGACGACCAGCGACCTTCCAAGCCGCATGACGACGTGATGGCCACGCTACGAGATTTATTGGAAGCAAAGCGCCGCGCCCATGCTTCCGATCCTGTGGCAAGCTGAAGCGCAAACAGATCTCGCGACTATCCTCGAATATATTGCGGAGCGCAGCGCGGAATCGGCCCTAGACTTGTTCAACGACATCGAGCGTGTCGTCTCAAAACTGCCGCACCATCCGTATTTATACCGCAATGGGCGGGTACCCGGCACGCGGGAAGTCGTTGTCCACCCCAATTACGTTGTCGTATATCGCGTCAGCGCTATCGCCATCGAAATAGTCTCCATCCTGCATTCGCGACAGCAGTACCCTTGAAGTCCGGGATATCCGCTTACAGATGGGTGCAGCATCCGCCCGGCGCTGCACCGGGCTCGTTGCGTTACTTCTGCGCCAGCACCCACTTGGCCAGCGACAGCGCCTCTGCCGCATTCACGCCATTCGGCGGCATGGCCATCGGCCCCCACACGCCGGTGCTGCCCTTGGTGATGCTGGCCACCAGATGGGCTTCCGCATCCTTCTGGCCTTTGTACTTGGCCGCCACATCGCGGAAGCCAGGTCCGAGCACCTTCTTGTCGATCGAATGGCACGCCATGCAGTTTTTCGCTTTGGCCAGGTCGGCGCTGGCCTGGGCCGGTGCGCCGATGGCAAAACCTGCGCACAGCACAGCAAATAAGAGGGTCTTCATTCATATCTCCATAAAAGCCGCACATGCGGCACAACCAGTGTAGGGCGTGCGTGCCAGCGCTGGAAGCGAAGCAGCTGCCGGCCCTCGATATGCTGAATCCAGTTTAAGAATGGTAAGCGTCGAGCGGCGAAACCATCAGCGGCTTAGATCGTCTTCGAATAGCGCATGCGCTGCAGCGGAATATCGTGCGAGCTGCCGAAGTATTTGTCGAACACCATGCACAGGTTACGCACCAGCAGGCGCCCGGCCGGCGTGACCGTCAGCGCGGACGGTGTGACCGTCAGCAGCCCGTCCGCCTCGAACTCGCGCAGGCGCTCCAATTCCGCCGCGAAGTACACATCGAACTCGATCCCATGCGCATGCTCCACCGAGCGCATGCTGAGCGCGAAGTCGCACATCAACCGCCCGATCACATCGCGCCGGATCACGTCGTCGCGCGTGAGCTCGATGCCGCGCGCCACCGGCAGATGTCCTTCATCCAGCCCGGCGTAGTAGCGCTCCAGCGACTTCTCGTTCTGGCAGTAGGCGTCGCCCACCGCGCTGATGGCCGACACGCCGCACGAGACCATGTCGGTATCGGCATGGGTCGAGTAACCCTGGAAGTTACGGTGCAGCTGGCCGTTGCGCTGGGCAATGGCCAGCTCGTCGTCGGGCTTGGCGAAATGGTCCATGCCGATGTAGACGTAGCCGGCGCCGGTCAGGCGCTCGATGCACAGGCCCAGCATGGCCAGCTTGTCAGCGTCGCTCGGCAGGTCGGCATCGACGATCAGGCGCTGCGACTTGAACAACTGCGGCATGTGCGCATAGTTGTAGATGGAGATGCGGTCCGGGCTCGCCTCCACCACCTTGTCCAGCGTGACGCCGATGGTCTCAATGCTTTGCTTGGGCAAGCCGTAGATCAGGTCGATGCTCACCGAGCGAAAGCCGACCGCGCGCGCGGCGGCGATGGCGTCGAACGTGAGCGCGTCGGGCTGGATGCGGTTGACGGCCTTCTGCACTTCGGGGTCGAAGTCCTGTACGCCCAGGCTGACGCGGTTAAAGCCCTGGCGCCGCAGCGACGCGATGCGCGCGGCATCCACCGTGCGCGGATCGATCTCGATCGAGTACTCGCCGCTGGCGTCGTCGGCAAAGGAAAAGCTGCTGGTCAGATGGTCCATCAGGTCGCCCATCTGCTCGTCCGACAGGTAGGTGGGCGTGCCGCCGCCAAGATGCAGCTGCTCGACGCGCTGCTCGCTGCCGAGCAGCGCGGCCTGCATGCTGATCTCGCGCTTGAGGTACTCAAGGTAGATCGCCGCCTTGTCGTGCTCCTTGGTGATGATCTTGTTGCAGGCGCAGTAGTAGCACAGCGACTCGCAGAACGGGATATGCAGATAGAGCGACAGCGGCAGGCGCGCCGCGGTTGCGCCCAGCTTGCCCACCACGGCGGCATACTCGGCGTGGCCGAAGCCCGCGCGGAACCGGTCCGCAGTCGGATACGACGTGTAGCGCGGGCCTTGCTGGCTCATTTTCGCAATCAGCGCGGCGTCGAAGCGGACCGCCAGCGCGGGCGCGCCGGTCAGGCCAGGCGTGTCGTTCGTTCCCATATACTTCTCTCCGGTTCGGCCGCGCACGGTGATGTGGACGGCACATATCGGCAGTGATGGTAGTGGCCGCCCCCCGGCGCGACAAGGCGAATCGGGCGCAGCCGAACTATATTTACAAAGGGCGTTGGTTCTCCCTGATTTTTGATCTACATCATGGGCAGCCGACTGTCACTACCGATAAGATCCGCTTTCCTGGCCAACTGGCGCGCTGTCCGCGTGCCAGTGACGCCACCGTCGCAGCCCTTTTTCCGTTCTACCTCCCGTTTTACCTGGCAGTCCTGCAAAACCTAAACTGGGTCAATTTTAAACATGTATTTGATTTGCTCCTTAAAAAAGATGCCCATAAAATGCATCTTAGTTCTCACCGCTTCATCACAACAACATCAATAAGGAATTGTCATGCATGCCACGCGCAAACTATGGACTTGGCTAGCCGTCATCTGCGTACTGTCGTTCGCCGCCCTTGGCTGGGTCGGCCGCGAGATCTACCTGGAGGCGCCGCCCATTCCGTTGCAGGTCCGCAGTACCGAAGGAACCGTGCTGTTTTCGAAGGATAACGTTCAATACGGCCAGCAAGCCTGGCTGTCGGCCGGTGGCCAGCAGCTCGGCACCGTGTGGGGCCACGGCAGCTACCTGGCGCCCGACTGGTCGGCCGACTGGCTGCACCGCGAAGCGCTGGCCCTGCAGGATCTGGTCGCGCAGCGCGATTACAAAACCGCGTATGCGCAGCTGGACGTGGGCGACAAGGCCCGCATCGATATGGCCGTCAAGACCGAAATGCGCGCCAACAGCTATGACGCCGCCTCGCAGACGCTGCTGCTCTCGCCGCTGCGCGCCGAAGCCGTGCGCCGCACCGCCGCCCACTTCAACGACTTGTTCGGCAATGCGCCGGCGCTGGCCGCCCTGCGCGAACAGTATGCAATGACGCCCAATGCCCTGCCCGAGGCGCGCGAGCGCCAGGCGCTGACCGCATTCTTCTTCTGGACCGCATGGGCCGCCACCACCGACCGGCCCGGCGAGACGGGCCTGTCGTACACCAGCAACTGGCCGCACGAGCCGCTGGTGGGCAATACTCCCACCGCCGGCGCCGGCATGTGGTCCATCGCCAGCGTGATCCTGATGATCGCGGCGATTGCCGGCATGATCTTCTTCCACTCGATGCACAAGGAAGCCGACGATCCGGCACCGCCCAAGAACGATCCGCTGTTCGACATGAAGCCGACGGCGTCGATGAAAGCGACCCGCAAGTACTTCTTCGTGGTCGTCGCGCTGATCCTGGCGCAGGTCGGCATGGGCATCATCACGGCGCACTATGCGGTCGAGGGCTCAAGCTTCTTCGGCTTCCCGCTGGGCGAGATCCTGCCATACACCGTCAGCCGCACCGTCCACACCCAGTTCGCCGTGCTGTGGATCGCCACCGCCTGGCTGGCCACCGGCCTGTACATCGCGCCGGCCATTTCGGGTCATGAACCCAAGTACCAGGCGCTGGGCGTGAACGTGCTGTTTTACGCGCTGCTGTTCATCGTGGCCGGCTCCACCCTGTTCGGCTGGTTGGGCACGCTGCAAAAGCAGAGCACCGACTTCGCTTTCTGGATCGGCAACCAGGGTCTGGAATTCACCAGCATGGGCCGCATATGGCAGATCCTGCTGTTCGTCGGCCTGCTGTTCTGGGTCGTGCTGCTCGGTCGCGGCCTGTGGCCGGCGCTGCGCAAGCCGTCGGAAAGCCGCGGCCTGATCATGATGGTGTTTCTGGCAGCGGTGTGCATCGGCGGGTTCTACGCCACCTCCCTCACCTGGGGCAAGACCACCCACTACTCAATGGTCGAATACTGGCGCTGGTGGCTGGTGCACCTGTGGGTCGAAGGCTTCTTCGAAGTGTTCGCCACCGCCGTCATCGCGCTGCTGTTCACCCGTCTGGGACTGATCCACGCCGCCTCGGCCAACACCGCCATCGTGCTCGAGACCATCGTGTTCCTGTTCGGCGGCATCCTGGGCACCCTGCACCACCTGTACTTCACTGGCACTCCGACCTCGGTCATCGCCATCGGCTCCATGTTCTCGGCGCTGGAAGTGGTGCCGCTGACGATCATCGGCGTGGAAGCGTACAAGAACTACCAGCGTTCGATCTCCGCGCCTTGGGTACAGAACTACAAGTGGCCGATCCTGTGCTTTATCGCCGTGGGCTTCTGGAATACCGTCGGTGCGGGCCTGTTAGGCTTTACCATCAACACGCCGATCGCGCTGTACTACATGCAGGGCATGAACATGACCGCTGCCCACGGACACGCCGCGCTGTTCGGCGTGTACGGCATGCTCGGTATCGGCCTGATGCTGTTCTGCCTGCGCGGTCTCACCGACCGCCTGGCCTGGTCCGACGCCGCCCTGCGTCCCATGTTCTGGCTGCTCAACCTGGGCCTGGCGATGATGGTGTTCATGTCGCTGGTCCCCGCCGGCATCTACCAGGCCTGGGCCAGCGTGACGCGCGGCGTGTGGTTCGCCCGCTCGCCTGAAGTGGTGCACTCCACCTTTATGGAGACCATGGTCTGGCTGCGCGTGCCGGGTGACGTGGTGTTCTCGATCGGGGTATTGTTCCTGATGATCTTCATGTGGCGCCTGGTGTTCCAGAACCGTCCAGCCCGCAAACTGGCAGCAACCAAGCTGGCTTCGGTCAAGTAAGCCCCCGCCGGCGCCACCGTCCTTCACAGGACACGCGGCGCCGGCCCTTTTCACGGAACAGGATCGACCACCATGCGCCTGACCGACTACACCGATTACGCACTGCGCCTGCTGATGCACCTGGGCGTCAATCCCGGCAAGATCATCACGGTGCGCGAGATTGCCCTGATCCATGGCATCTCCCATCATCACCTGACCAAGATCGCCCACCAGCTGGGCGTACTGGGTGTCCTCACCACCTTGCGCGGCCGCGCGGGCGGCATCCAGCTGGCCCGGCCCGCTGAGGACATCATGCTGGGCGCCGTGATCCGCCAGACCGAACCCGATTTCAACATGGCCGAATGCTGTTCGGCCAAGGCGAGTACCTGCGTGCTGGCCGGCCGCTGCCGGCTCAAGGGCCTGCTGGCCGAGGCCACCGACGCCTTCCTGCAGCGGCTGGACCGCGTGCCGCTGTCGGCGCTGCTGGTCGGCCCCGCGCCGGCGGCGCCGGGCGGCGGCGTGCCGCTCACCTTTTGCGGCGCTGCCAGAATCGCCTCCCCCCATGCTTAGCTACCTTGCCCTCAAACATGTGCACATGACGTTGGCCGCCGCGAGCGGCACGCTGTTCCTCGTGCGCGGCCTGTGGATGCTGGCCGACTCGCCCATGCGCCAGCGCGCGTGGGTCAGGCGCTTGCCGCACCTGATCGATTCGCTGCTGCTGGCCACCGCGCTGACGCTGGCCTGGTGGAGCGCCCAGTCGCCGCTGGAGCATGCCTGGCTGAGCGCCAAGCTGTGGGCGCTGGCCGCCTACATCCTGCTCGGCTCCGTCGCCCTCAAGTATGGCAAGACCCGCCTGTCGCGCCTGGCCGCCTTCGTCGGGGCGCTCGGCTGCTTCGGCTACATCGTCGCCACCGCGGTCACCAAGAATCCTTTTTTCTTCCTCTAAGGAGCCACATGCCCACGTCCACCGACCTGCCTGAAATCTTCCTGGACCTGCGCGAGCTGTTCGCGCCCGAACCGATGGAGCGCGTGCTCGACGCGCTGACCATGCTGCAGACGGGCCAGCAAATCCGCCTCCTGATCGGGCGCGAGCCGCATCCGCTGTACCGCATCCTCGACCAGAACGACTACCTTTATACCAGCACGCAAAGCGCGCCGGACCTGTACCAGATCATTATTCAAGAGCGCTGATGCCGCATTCAGCGTGTCTTCGCGCCTTCGCCTGAGCTTCAGCTTCAGCTTCAGCCGTCGTAGCCGCGCAGGCGTTCGATGTCGACAATGGTGATCTGGCGCCCCTTCACCGCGATCATGCCGAGTCCGGACAGGTCATGCAGCACGCGCGAAAAATATTCCGGCGTCAGGTTCAGGCGCGAGGCGAGCAGCTTTTTCGACGTGGTCAGCGTCACCTGCGCGCCATCGCCGTCCGGTTCGTCCTCGAGCAGGTAGCCGACAATCCGCTGGCTGCCCGAGCGCAGCGAGTACGACTCCACATCCTTCATCAAGCCATGCAGGCGGCGGCTCATCCCGGCCAGCATGCGGCGCGCGAACGCAGGCTTGTGTTCCAGCTCGCTGAACACGGCGTCTTTGGCCAGGTGCAGCAGCATGGTGTCGGCCAGTGCCGTGGCGCCGACGATGTGGGGCTTTTCCATGAACATCAGCGCTTCGCCGAAGCTGCCGCCCGGGCTGATAATCTCGACGATTTTTTCGTCGCCCCTGGCCGACAAAAACCCCAATTTGACCTGGCCGTAGATGACGATGTAAAAGCCGTTGCACGGGTCGCCCCGGTGGAAGATCGCGGTGCCGCGCGGCACGTGCAACTCCTGGGTGGCAGCGGCCATGACGGTCAGTTCCTCGGCCGTAAAGTCGGCGAACAGCGGCAGCCGCTTGAGGAATTCGCGCCGGTCGATCTTGGTGGTGAGCATGGTCTTCTTTCGAGAATGTTCAGGACAACTACAACTACAACCCAACTGCAACGCAAAAAGACCCGCCAGCGGCGAGTCTGTCTTGAAGCTCACGCCGTATCAATGACCGGAATCGGCATCCGGTTTGCTGGCCGTGCGGAACACGGCAGGGTTCTCCTTGCCGGTGACGTACAGGAAACCGGCCAGGCCTTTTTCCATCCGCGACAAGGCATGGTCGACCAGGATGTAGCGGCCCGGCACCTCCACCTTGAACTCCACCATCGTCGCGCCGCCCGGCGCCACCGTCGTCGTCTGCACGTTCCTGGCCGGCAGCGAGGTCAGGTCGGCCTGCGAATAGACCCGGTCGAACACTTCGCCGATCACGTGGAAGCTCGACGTCAGGTTGGGGCCGCCCACACCGAAGAAGATGCGCACGGTCTCGCCCACTTTTGCTTCCATCCGGTGCGTCTTGGTCAGGGCATCGTGATTACCGTTGAACATCAGGTGCTCGGGCTGCTCATTAAGCAGCTTTTCCAGCGAGAATTCGGCTTCGCCCGGGGTACCGTGGCGCTGCGCCGTGTACAGCTCGCCCTGCATCACGTAGAACTCGCGGTCCACCTTGGGCAGGCCGCCTTCCGGCTCGACCAGAATCATGCCGTACATGCCGTTCGAGATATGCTGCGCGACCATCGGGGTGGCGCAGTGGTACACATACAGGCCGGGATTGAGCGCCTTGAAGGTGAAGCTCTTGGTGCTGCCGGGCGCGGCCTGGGTAACGGCGGCGCCGCCGCCCGGGCCCGTCACGGCATGGAAGTCCACCGAGTGGATCATGTGGCTGTCCTTGGCGTTGGCCATGTTCACTTCCACCGTGTCGCCCACGCGCACGCGCAGGAACGGGCCCGGCACCTTGTTGTTGAAAGTCCAGTACTTGTAAGTGCTGCCGTCGGCCAGCTGGCCGGTGATCTCGGTCGTTTCCAGATCCACCTTGAGATTCTTCGGCCCGCGCGCGCCGACCGGCGTGCCCACTTCCAGCGGGCTGCGCGAGATGTCCCGTCCCTGCGCCACCGGGGCGGCCACCGCGCCGCCCACGATCAGCTTGCCGATCATGCCCGCCGCCACATGGCCCGGCAAGGTACAGATGTAGGTGAACACGCCTTTCTTGTCGGCCTTGAAGACGATCGAGGTGCTGGAGCCCTTGTCGTTGATCTGGTTCGACTTGGCATTGAAGTCCGGCACGCTCAGGTCGTGCGTGGCGCCGTCGCCGTTGACCAGGTTGATCTGCACCACTGCCCCCAGCGGCACGTTCAGCGTGGGGTTGGCCGTGCCCTTGCTGGTGCCGCTGTCGCTGACAAACACCAGCTTGCCGTCGGCGATATCGGTACGCAGCGTATAGGTCACATCGGGGCGGTACTGCACCGCCGCGCTGCCGGGCGAAGCGCCGTGGCCGGCATGCTGAGCCATGGCGGGCGCGGACGCGGCCGCACCGATGACCAGCGACAGGAGGGCTTGGGACAGGAGGGCTTGGGACAGGAAGGCTTGCGACAGCAAGGCTTGCGAAAGAAGGGTCCTTTTCATGTTTTTCTCACCTAGTTATGTCTGGTGCGGACTGCACCGTTTGACCTTGCTCAAATCATACATTTGATGTGCAGCTTTAAAAATTGATCCACATCAAAACTTCCCGAAGCAACAAGTTTATTTTTCGTTCAAGGAATTTTGATGCACATCATATAAATAAGCTGCATCTGAAAAGTATGATTTTCGTGCCGTGACGGATCCCGTTCACACCGCCCAGGCAGGCGACCAATAACAACAGGCACACCATCATGAAAACCACGCACACCCTTTTGGCCGCTGCCCTTGCAGCGCTGGCCCCTTCGTTCGCCGTGGCCAGCTGCGGGGCCGCTTTTTGCGCCGTCAACACCAACTGGACCGCCGAGAGCGCGCTGGCCGAGGCCAGCAACGCGTTCGATGTGCGCTATGAATATTTGAACCAGGACCAGCCGATGGCCGGGTCAGACAAGGTCGCCGCCGGCCAGGTGCCGGCCCACCACGATGAAGTGAGCACGCAGAACCGCAATCTGGTGCTCAGCTACGGCCACAACTTCGGCAACGGCTTCGGCGTGACCGTCAGCGCGGCGGCGGGCGAGCGCGAGCACTTCCACATCCACAATCACCACGGCGCCAAGATCGACGATCGCTGGACATTCACCGAACTGAACGACATGCGCGTCATCGGCCGCTATCAGTTGCTGGGCGTGGCCGATCCGCTCAAGCCCGCCTCGGCCGGCATCACCTTCGGCGTCAAGCTGCCGACCGGTAAAATCGACGCGGCCAACGACCACGGCGACGTGGCCGAGCGCAGCATGCAGCCGGGCACCGGCACCAGCGACCTGATCGCCGGCGGCTACTACCACCAGAAACTGACCGAGATCGATGCGTCGTGGTTCGCCCAGGCCCAGTACCAGCATGCGCTGAATACGCGCCGCAATTACAAGCCGGGCGCGCAACTGGGTCTCGATGTAGGGGTGCGCAAGGGCGTGGCCGGCGGCTTTGCCGTGCAGGCGCAGCTGAACTACGTGCACAAGCGGGCCGACAGCGGCAGCGAAGCCGAGCCGCAAAGCAGCGGCGGACGCTTCGTCTACGCCAGCCCCGGCATCAGCTATGCCCTGCCCGGCGCGATGCAGCTGTACGCGTTCTACCAGGTGCCGGTGCAGCGCCATGTGCGCGGCGTGCAACTGACCGCCAACCGCGCGCTGGTGATGGGTCTGTCAGGCCAGCTGTAATGAAAGCGCGCTTGCATGCGTGCCGCGCAGTGGCGCGCGCAGTGGCCGCAGCCGGCGCCATGGCGGCTGCGGTCGCCATGGCACCGGCGCCGGCGTACGCCATGCACCTGACCGACGTGCAGGGCAAAGTGCACACGCTCGATGTGTATCGCGGCAAGTGGGTAGTGCTCAACGTCTGGGCCACATGGTGCGCGCCCTGCATCAAGGAGATGCCGGAACTGGAAGCGTTGTCGCACGCGCGCGCCGACGTCGTGGTGCTGGGCCTGGCGGCCGATGGCGACAATGTGGCGCGGCTGCGCCAGTTCGCCGCAGCGCTACGGGTTACCTACCCGATCATCGCCGGCAGCGACAAGCTGATGAAGGAATTCAAGGTGCACGCCTATCCCACTACGCAGCTATTCAACCCCGAGGGCAAGCTGGTGCTCACGCGCCTGGGGCAGGTTACCCGCGCCGAGCTGGAAACCCACCTGCCACCGGCGCCGGGACGGCGCGACTAGCGCTGCATCATCGGACAGCTGCATGGGCTAACTTCAAAGCCCAGCCGGCCATCAGGCCCGCTTGCGCGCCGGCTTGAAATGCACCACCACCGGTAGCGCCACGCCCTTGGCCTTCGCCTTGCGCACTTCCTTGACCAGCATCTGCTCCAGCGTGACTGCGTCCAGCACCTCCAGGAAAGCGGCGGTGGCCTTGCCCAGCACTCCTTTGAGCGCGCAGGCCGGCGAATACGTGCAGGGTGCGGCGGTGTCGTCAAAGCAGGCCGCCATATGGAAATCGGTCTCGGTATGCCGCACTACTTCGCCGATGTTGATATCGGCCGGCTCATGGCCAAGTCGCAAGCCGCCATTGCGGCCCCGCACGGTTTCGATGTAACCGAGCGTGCCAAGCCGGTGTACCACCTTGGTCAGATGATTCTTGGCGATGCCATGGGCGTCGGCGATATCCTGGATCGTCACCAGCTGCTCGCGATTGAGGGCCAGGAAGATCAGGGTACGCAGCGAGTAGTCGGTGTAGGCGGTCAGTCTCATGGGTAGTGCGGTAAGTAGCGCGGTAAACGGTTTACGCGTCGGCGCGGGTGCAGGGGCGAACAATCAGGCATTCTACTGCGGGCGGCGCGTATCGGCATTTTCCCCCGCGCTGCCGTCAACCCTCTTTGCCGTCCAGGCGCGGGCGCCACAGGTATGGCGCGTACACCAGCAAAAACAAGGCGAACGCCAGACTCCAGCAAACGCCCGCCGTCACCAGCAAGCCGTTGCGCCATTCCGGCGGGGCCATGCCGGCCGCCACGCGGGTGAAAGCGCCGGCCTGAATCAGCACATACATGCAGGTTTCCGACTTGCCGGCCACCAGCTTGCGGCCCGTGTGGCCCAGCGTGGTGCGCGTCATCATGCCCAGGATCAGGCCGGCCATGGAACCGACCGCCATGGCGTGGAAGGCGGTGCTGGGCGCACCCATGCCGACGGCGGCAAAGGCAAGCAGCAAGAACCCCACCGGTATCCACGCGTAGCTCAGGTGAAGGATCCACAACAGCGGCAGGCGCAAGGTGCGCTGCGGGCCCCAGCCGGCCAGACGCAGCGCGGTCGCTGCGCTGGCCACGGCGGCCAGTACGGCCATCAAGGGGCCGGGCGCGCCGGCAATCCACCCTGCCGACGCGGCGGCAACCGCGCCCAGCGCGATCTTGTCGCGCAGCGGCACCACGCGCGACTTGGGGCCGGGCGCGGCGTTGTCGGTGAACATGGGGATTACGCGCCCTCCCAGCACCGCTTCGATCAGCACGGTCAGCAGGATGGCGGCGTGGATCGGCGCGATCTGGCCGATCGGCAGCAGCTCCAGCACGGCGCCGTGGAAGGCGGCATTGGTCGCGGTGAGCAGCGCCAGCAGCAGCACCAGGAACATATTGCGCTTGTTACCCGCCCGTTTCAGCACGCGGTACATGGCCCACGCGGCCCACGGCAGGAACACCAGATCGAACGCCGCCGCCAGCCACGGGTTGGCGCCCAGCATGGCGATCCTGCCGGCCACCCACGCCAGCGCCAGCGCCGCCAGATGGGCGCCGCGCGGCGTCCACAGGCCGGTCCATGCGCGCCCTGCCGTCAGCAGGAAACCCACCACCACCGCGATGGCAAAACCGAACACCATCTCGTGCATGTGCCAGCCCAGCGTGATGCGCGCCGACGGCGGCGCCCAGCCCAGATACTGGGCCAGCCACACGGGAATGCACACCAGCGCCAGCAGGGCCGCGAGAATATACAGTGGCCGGAATCCCAGCGCCCACAGGGCGTGCTGCCCGCTCCACAGCGGATGGATGGCGCGCGCGGCCGGTTCGTCGATCTGGTGCAGGCTGGTCTGATGCAGGCTCATGGCGGGCTTTCGTGTTTGAAGATGCTGAAGATGCGTCATAAAGATACATTGAAAATACTACTTCAAACGCCCCCATACGGCAACGGCATTCGCGCCGTAGGGGTCGTTGATTGGGCCGGATTTGATGTAGGTTACGTTTTTCGAAAACAGCGCCGGCGCACCGCGCATTTCGCTGGACTGAGCGGCGCTTGATGCTTACGCTTGAACCTCTGCTGCAGCATCACTTTCAACTTCGACCCGCTTCACGTCAACAGGAAACCGCCATGCAAACCGCCCCACTCATCATCCCCGCCATGACCACCGAAGCGATCGCCCTGCAGGTCGCCAGCGCCCTCGAAGCGGTCGCCGGCGTGGACCGCGTGCATATCACGCTGGCCAGTACCCTGGCCCGGGTCGGCTACGACGAAACGCGCGCCACCGAGCCGGCGCTGCGCGCAGCCGTCACGGCGGCCGGCTTCGTGGTGGCCGACGCGCGATCGGGCGGCTGCTGCGGCGGCTGCGGCGGAGGCGGCCACTAGGGACCCGTACCCTGGCCGCCGCTGAACGCTGCATGCACCAGGTGGCTGCTTGACCTGCGGGCTGCTTGACCGCTGGCTGCTTGACCTGCATCAAAGATTTTTGCCGACGCGTCGGGCGACAATGCGGCTTTGCCAACTGGCCGGAGAGCGACGATGGGTATCCTGAGCGACTATTTAGTGCACGACCACGAACGCTGCGACGCGCTGCTGCTCCAGACCCAACAGTCGGTCGGCGCGGCGCGCTGGGCCGACGCGCGGCGCGACGTGGCCGCGTTCCGCTACGCCCTCGAACGCCACGTGCTGATCGAGGAGCGCATTATCTTCCCCGCATTCGAGCGCGCGCTGGGTAGCGCCGCCTCGCCCACGGCCGCCATGCGGGCCGACCATCTGCGCGTGCGCGCGGTAGAGCAGCGGCTGGCCAACGCCGTCGAGGCCACCAGCGCGCAGGACTTCGTGCGTCATGCCGAATCCTTGCTGCTGACCTTGCACCTGCACAGCGAGAAGGAAGAAGGCGTGCTGTACCCGATGATCGAACGGGTGCTGGCGCACCGCTGCGCCGAACTGCTCGATGCGGCGCGTGCCTTCGGGGCGTGGGACGACCGCGCCAGCGCGGCGTGACAAAGGTGGCATGACACCGGTGCGGTATTCCAGCGAGCATGTCGTCAACCACCCCGGCAACGATATATCTCGATAAGGTCCAGAACCGCGATCAAACACTCAAGTCCTACATAAACCATCTTCGCATCGATATGCTGCGGTTGGCTTTTATGAAGGGAATCATCATGAAGTACGCACTTGCGCTCGTAGCGTCGCTGCTGGCGACTGGCTACGCCACCGCTTCCGCCCTGGATACGCCCGACACCGCCGGCGCGGCAACCGAACAGCAGGGCGCACCGCCCACTTCCGCGTCCGCCGCCCCCATCAATTCCATCCCCCTGCTGCTGCTCGAAGGGGACGACCACAAGATCCCGTTCCGCGAACAGAACGAAGTTCCGCCACGTACCGTCCCCGTTGAAGAGATCCAGATGATCGCTTCGCACAACGCCGAGGGCGGCCTGGCCACCACCGTTGTCATCGACGCATCGCACGTGCTCCAGCAGGCCTATCTGCACAAGCCGGCAATGAGCAACAAGCTGAGGCAGGTCGGTATCGAGCAAAAACCCAATCCCGCGATCACGCCGACCGTCTCCACGCCGGTGTTCGCCAGCGAGCCGCACGCGGTGGCGACAGAAGTCGTCAAGGCGTCGGGCTACATCGTCGCGTATGTCATCGACAGTCCAGGCGACGCAGCCCGCAGCGTGCGCATTCCCATCAATCAGGTCAGCACCCGGGTCTACGAGCCCAGTCCCGACCAGCCCTACAAGGCAAACGCCGCGCGCGTGTCACTGCCTGAGGTAAGTGTGCAGCAGATTGTGCAACAGGCTGCCGCAGCGCCCGCGATGACGCTGGCCGAGATGGCCGACGAATTGACCGCGGGCCGCGAACTGGCGGCGCAAATGGCCGCCGCCGGCGAACAGCGCGCTGCGACAATCACCGCCGCAACGCTCGCGCGGATGGCCGAGCTTGCCCCGTCCGGGGCCGTCGCCACTGCGCTCGACAAGGACGCCGAGGACACTGCCGACAGCACGAACGAAGCCGAGACAGAGGCCGAAGCCGAATCCGGATCCGAATCCGAACCCTACGCCGACGCCGAAGCCGAATCCGACTCGGAAAACAAGGTCGATGCACAGACCCAGACTGATGCCGAGGCCGCCGTTGACGCGCAGACCGAGCCGGACGCCGATGCCGCCGATACCGACACCGAGCGCGAGGTCGAGGACGGCGCCAAGGATGCCCAGCCCGCGGAAAACTGACATCGACACCGACTCCGCCACGCCGGGGCTTGTGATTGGCAGCGCCCCGGTCTTTCCAGGGCGGCTGCGCAGGCGGGCTTCAAGGTGCCGCCGGCTTCTTCGGCTTCCACACCCACATCAGCCCGCGCACGTAGCCATCGCCTTTCACGCTGACGTGCTCCAGACCTTCCATCGCATAGTTCTGCAGACCGAAATCCTGATACTTCCTCGCCGCCAGATGCTGTTGGAACTGGATAATCGGACCGCGGAATGCGGCGTTTTCCGCCGTGCCGTAAGAAACGAACATGCGCGCATCGAGCCGCTTGTTATGTTCCGCATAGGCCTGATCGTATTTGGCCAGCGCGCCATTGTCCCAATCCACGGCGGGACTGACGGCGATGTGGCCGGCGAAAAATCCCGGTGCTTTATACGCCGTCGCGATCGCGAACAGCCCGCCCAGCGAATTGCCGGAAATGACACGGTCGGTTTTCGCGCCGCGGTATGTCGTTTCGATCAGGGGCGCCACTTCCCGCTTAATAAATTCCAGAAATGCCGCGCCCTTGCCGGAGGTGGGCGCCGGGCCGCTGAAGGTGTAATCGATCAGGCGCTCGGCGCCGTAATTGGCCGTCGACGGATACGACAGGCCCACCATGATGAATTCAGGGACCTGTTTGTCGTACACCAGATTGCCGTAGGTCGACACCATCAGGGGCGTATCCCAATAGGCATCGAGAAAATACAGCACCGGATAAGTTTTATCCGGATTGGCCGCGTAGCTGTCGGGCAGCACCACCACCAGTTCGTGATCGCGGCCGGTAAATTTAGAGTGGATGGGAATAATCTGCGTATTGCCCAGTACGAAATGCCTGACCGGCGGCGCCGATGGGGGCGCGCCGACAGCTGCGCCATTGACCGCTGCGATCAGCGCGAAGGCGACGAGGGAATGCTTGAACATAGGTCTCCATATTCGATCGATTAAAAATGCCGTTGGCGCCGATTCTTGGATCGATCCCCCATCGCGGAACAGATCATGCGCGCCCGCGCGAACGGTTGTCAACGACATTTCCCGAGCTGGATGTCGACGGTATTTTCGCGCGATTATGCTTTCCGCCAAGCGGTGGAATGAACTCCCGCGACCGCGCCGCCATCGATAAACCGTCGATCGAAAAAATGGCTGGCCGGTGTGACAAAAAGCGATTGACGCTAGAATGGTTTAATCCGCTATCCGCCGCTTTCGGCGGTAGTCCATTTTGCCGGCCCGCCCATGACATTCGACCCTATCCTGTTCCTGAACCTCGCCGCCGCCATGGCGTTATGCTTTGCGCTGTACCGCATGCAGGTCGCGCACGCTTCGTTTACCAAACGGGTATTTGCCGGCTTGGGTCTCGGCGTGCTGCTGGGCGCGGCGTTCCAGCTGGCTTACGGGGCCGATTCGGCGCTGGTGGCCAATACCAATGCTTACCTGGACATTCTGGGCACCGGGTATGTCAAGCTGCTGCAGATGATTATCATGCCGCTCATTATGGTGTCGATCATCGCCGCGGTGCTCAAGCTCACCAACGGCACCGCGCTGGGCAAGATCAGCGCGCTGACCATCGGCATCCTGATGCTGACCACGACGGTGGCGGCCGGCATCGGCATCCTGATGGCCAAGCTGTATGGCTTAACCGCCGTGGGCCTGACGGCCAGCGCCGCCGAAGTGGCGCGCGGGCAATACCTGACCGGTTCCCTCAGCGCCGCCCAGGCCATTTCGCTGCCCAGCATGATCCTCAGTTTCATTCCCGCCAATCCATTTCTCGACATGACGGGCGCGCGCAAGACGTCCACCATTGCGGTGGTGCTGTTTTCGCTGTTCATCGGCATCGCGGCAACCGGCATCGCGCAGAAAAAGCCGGACATTTTCGCCAGCTTCAGCCGCTTTATCGAGGTGGCCCACGCCATCGTCATGCGCATGGTCACGCTGGTGTTGCGCCTGACTCCGTACGGCGTGTTTGCCCTGATGGCCCAGGTCGTGGCCGCCTCCAGCATGGACAGCATCGTCAAACTGCTGACGTTCGTGCTGGCCTCGTACAGCGCGCTGATCCTGATGTTCTGCGTGCACCTGTTGCTGGTCACGGCGGTGGGCATGAACGCCATGCGCTATGTGCAGAAAATCTTCCCGGTGCTGGCCTTTGCCTTCACCTCGCGCACCAGCGCCGGTGCGATCCCCATGTCGGTGCAGACCCAGACCACCCGCCTGGGCACGCCCGAGGGCATCGCCAACTTCGCCGCCTCGTTCGGCTCGACCATCGGCCAGAACGGCTGCGCCGGCATCTACCCGGCCATGCTGGCCGTGATGATCGCTCCCACCGTCGGCATCGACCCGTTCACGGCCGGCTTCATCGTGCCGCTGCTGGCCATCGTCACGGTCGGCTCGGTCGGCGTGGCCGGCGTGGGCGGCGGCGCCACCTTCGCCGCCCTGATCGTGCTGTCGGCAATGAACTTGCCGGTGGCGCTGGCCGGCTTGCTCATTTCCATCGAACCGCTGATCGACATGGGCCGCACCGCGCTGAATGTGAGCGGCTCCATCACGGCCGGCACCGTCACCAGCCGCCTGCTCGGGCAGACCGACATGGCCGTTTTCGACCGCGATGCGGACACCAATCTGGACGCCGAGGAGCAACCGGCCTAGCCGCCCCGTAGCCGCCCCGTATCGTGCGCTGAACGACCGCCGAATCCGTCTATGATGATTCCGTGTCAACATTTACGGACTGATGATGGAACAGAAATGGCCGCAGGATATCTGGCTGGTACGCCACGGGCAAAGCGCGGGTAATGTTGCCCGTGACGCTGCCGAGGCCGCAGCAGGTTTGCTCATCGACATCGCCGAGCGCGATGTCGATGTCCCCCTCTCCGAGCTGGGCGTCGAACAGGCCAGGGCGCTGGCGTTGTGGTTCGCGTCGCTGCCCGAAGACGAGCGGCCCAACGTGGTGCTGCACTCGCCGTATGTGCGCGCCGCCGAGACGGCGCGCATCATCGTGGAGGCGCTGGGCCACGACAACCTGGTCGCCGTCCAGGTCGACGAGCGCTTGCGCGAGAAGGAATTCGGCATTCTCGACCGCCTCACCACGCTGGGCATCTCACATAAATATCCCGACCTGTACGAGCAGCGCCAGCACGTGGGCAAGTTTTATTTCCGCCCGCCCGGCGGCGAGAGCTGGTGCGACGTGATCCTGCGCCTGCGCAGCGTACTCGACACCGTCACCCGCGAGTACAGCCGCGAACGCGTGCTGATCGTCGGCCACCAGGTCACCGTCAACTGCTTCCGCTATCTGCTCGAACGGCTCGACGAAGCCACCATTCTGGCGTTCGACCGCGCCGGCGACGTACCCAACTGCTCCGTGACCTCGTACGACTTCGACGCCACCCTGGGCAAGCGCGGCAAGCTGGTGCTCAAGCTGACCAACTTCGTGGCCCCGCTGGAAGCGGCCGGCACGCCGATCACCGTGCAGAAAGACGTGCCCGCGGCACCAAAAGCGTAGGAACGCAGTCTGATGACCACTCTACTAGGCCATCCGGCCGATATCGACGCGGCAAGCCTGCGTACCTGGCCCCTGCCCCTGCCCTCGGCCGGGGGCGACAAGGAAACCCGCGGCCACGTGCTGATACTGGGCGGCTCGCGCGAAATGCCCGGCGCCGTCATTCTGGCCGCCACCGCGGCCATGCGCGCCGGCGCGGGCAAGCTGACCATTGCCACCGGGCGCAGCGTCGCCCAGCTGGTGGCGCTGGCCATACCCGAAGCGCGCGTGATCGGTCTGGCGGAAACCGACGAAGGCGGTTTCAAGCGGGAAGCCATGGACGCGCTCGATCCGCTGGCCGACAAGGTCAATGCCATCCTGATCGGCCCGGGCATGCAGGACGAGGTGGCCACGGCCGAACTGGTGCGGGCACTGCTGCCGCGCCTGGATGGCACGGCCGTGGTGCTGGACGCCTGCGCGATGGGCATCATTCTGCACCCGGACGCGGGGCACGAGCATGACGGCCCGTTCCGCTTCGATCTGCCGGTCGTGGTCACGCCCCACGCGGGCGAAATGGCACATCTGACTGGCATCGACAAGGAGACCATCTGCGCAGCGCCCGATGAGCAGGCCCGGCTCGCGTCGGCGCACTGGAACGCGGTGGTGGCGCTCAAGGGGGCGCGCACCGTCATTGCCGCGCCTGACGGCAAGATGTGGCAGCATGAGGGCGGCAACGTCGGCCTGGCGATTTCCGGTTCGGGCGACACTTTGGCCGGCATCATCGTCGGCCTGGCCGCGCGCGGTGCGACCCTGGCGCAAGCGACTTGCTGGGGCGTGGCATTGCATGCCCGCGCCGGCGACCGTCTGGCCGAGCGGCTGGGGTTGCTGGGCTACCTGGCCCGGGAGTTGCCCGGCGAGATACCGGCGCTCATGGAACAACTGGCCGCGGCGCCCGGTCACTGACCCGCTGACTGACACGCTGGCCGATCCGCGACTGGCCGCGCCATGCCTGGCGCGCGCATTGCCACGTGGATAATTCAATCCTCTGCGTTCACCGGCTTGCCAGCCTATAGAAAAGAATTTGCGCTCTCATCGCAAATAAATCGAACTGGCTGCGTAGTCAAAAGTCTAACAAGTACAGTCGTAACGCGCACTGAACTGGTCCTCTCGCTGGGCTGATCGGGCCCAGTACGGACTGTACCGGCGCCGCTGCCTGCCCAGCACCACCGCAGGCAACGGCAACCTACTGACTTGAACGAGGAGTATTAACATGAAATCACTTTCGCACGCACCAAAAGTTCTGCTGACGGCCGCCCTGTTGACCACCCTGCTGGTGGGCTGCAAGCGCGATGAAACCACCACGGCGCCAGCCACGGGTGACACCACCACCACCAGCCCGGGCACTACCTCAGGTACCAGCGGCACCACCGGCACCACCGGCACCGGCACCGACACCACCACGCCGTCGCAAGGCGCAGCCG
Source organism: Janthinobacterium lividum (assembly GCA_943372275.1). Taxonomy (GTDB): domain Bacteria; phylum Pseudomonadota; class Gammaproteobacteria; order Burkholderiales; family Burkholderiaceae_D; genus Telluria_A; species Telluria_A lividum_A. Next base: position 20,963 of record CALRYE020000008.1, on the reverse strand, counting down.
GTTCGGGCACCACGGGCGGCACGGGTACGACGGGCACCGGCACCACCGGCGACACCACGGGCGGCGCTACGGGGACGGGCACCACCGGCGGCACCTCGGGTACGTCGGGCAGCTCCGGCACCTCGGGCACCTCCGGCACGTCGGGCACCTCCGGCACCTCCGGTTCGGGCACCACCGGCACCGGTACGTCGGGCTCGGGCACGTCCGGCACCGGCACCACGGGCGGCAGCACCACACCACCGGCCGGCCAATAAGCCAGCCCGCAGGGTTACCGTCAGCGCCGCTATGGCTCTGACGGTGAGCACTTTCGGCCCGCCATGTGCGGGCCGTCTGGCGTGGTGAAGCTGCGGCGCGCGGCGCCAGGCATGGCAGTGCTGAAGGGGCCACGCGCCCGCGAGGCGGCCGCTGCCCGGCGAGTGGTACATTGCTGGCGCGGCAGGATGGCATAGTGCGCCTGCGGACCACACATAAGGGAATACAGGATGTTCAATCACATCATGCTGGGCTCGAACGATATCGAACGATCGAAGCGGTTCTACGACGCCGTGCTGGGATTGCTGGGCGCGGGCGAACCGCTGCGCAACCAGTCACCCTCCGGCCATACGCGCCTGTTCTACCGGCACAACGGCAACACGTTCAGCGTCAGCGAGCCCATCAATGGCGAGAAGGCGACCCCGGCAAACGGCTCCACCATCGGCTTCAAATGCGACTCGCCCGAGCAGGTGCAGGCGTTTCACGATACGGCCATCGCCCATGGCGGCACGTCGGCGGAAGATCCGCCCGGGCTGCGCGACGGCAGTCTGGGCGCCATGCATCTGGCGTATGTGCGCGATCCTGACGGCAATAAACTCTGCGCGCTCTACCGCATAAAGTAAGGCCGATAGGAACCATAAGGCTCAGCAGGCCCATCAGGCCCATCAGGCCAAGGGCGTTTCGCCAGCCCCAGCTCGGCGTAGCCCGGCGTCCGTTCGACAGGTGCACGTGCTGGCAATCGCCCCGACCGCCATGGCGTAAAAAAACCCGCTCGCAAGCGGGTTTTTTGTTTCAACGAGGCGGCAACGGCCGGCCCTCCATCAATGCTTGTCCAGCGCCACTTTCGGCATCGCCACCGTGGTACGGCCACGACCGGTAACGAACTTGCCGCCCTTGACGATCAGCCGGTACACCATGCGCACCATGGTCAGCGCCAGGATCGCTTCGACGAACGTCATCACAAACGCCGGCACCAGGGTCCAGCGCGCGCTGCGGCGGTGGAACTTTTTCACCATGCTGTCGTGGGCGATTTCGATACTGTCATAGAAGGTCGGCACCACCAGCAGCGTCAGGATGGTCGAGGTGATGGTGCCGCCGATGATCGCGATGGCCAGCGGACGATAGAATTCGCCGCCCTCGCCCAGCCCCAGCGCCACCGGGAACATCCCGGCGATCAGCGCGAAGGTCGTCATCAGAATCGGACGCAAGCGCATGCGCCCCGCATCCATCAGCGCATCTTCGCGGCCGAAGCCTTCTTCTTCCTTCTTGCGCGCCGCGTCCAGCAGCAGAATGGCGTTCTTGGCCACCAGACCCATCAGCATGATGATGCCGATAAAGCTCATCAGGTTCAGCGTGTTGCCGGTGATCAGCAAGGCCACCACCACGCCGATCAGCGACAGCGGCAGCGAAATCATCACGGCCAGCGGCGCCGTGAACGAGCCGAACTGGATCACCAGGATCAGGTACATCAGGAAAATACCGGACAGCAGGGCGATCAGCATTTCCGTGAACAACTCATTCTGGTCCTGACCGGCGCCGCCCAGTTTCAAGCCGTAGCCGGGCGGAAAATCGGTGGCTTTGGCCAGTTTCATGGCGTCGGCCGTGACTTCGCCGTTGGAACGGCCTTCCGCGTTGGCCGACACGGAAATGACGCGCTCGCCATCCTTGTGCTCGATGCCCGACGGGCCCTTGCCCATGGAAATGGTGGCGATCTGGTCCAGCGGCACCATCTGCTGGGTGCCGGTCACGGAGATCGGCAGGCGCTCGATGTTCTCGGCATTGATGCGGTCGTCCGGATGCAGGCGTACCGCCACGTCGCGCGATTCGCCGGTCGGATCGACCCAGTCGCCCACTTCCACACCGGCAAACGCCACGCGCAGCGACTGCGCCGCATCGTTGACGGAAATGCCCATCGAATTGGCCAGCCCACGGTTGAGCTCGATCTTCAGCTCGTTTTTCGGGTCCTGCTCCGACAAGCCCACATCCACCGCGCCGGGCACCTGGCGCAGCTTGTCCATGAAGGTGGTGGCGATTTCCATCAGCTTGCGCGAATCGGGACCGGTGAATTCGATCTCGATCGGCTTGCGGGCACCGTTGTTCAGGTCGTCCAGCACCACGTATTCGGCGCCCACCAGCTGGCGGATCTTGCCGCGCAATTCGACGGCGATCTCCTTGGCGCTGCGGTCACGCGTCTTTTTCTTGCCGATATCGATACGCACGCGGCCGCCGCCGGCGTCGATGCGGCTGTTGGTTTCTTTGACTTCCGGAATCGTGCGGGCAATCTCGGCCGCCTTTTCCAGCTTCAGGCGCGAGTATTCCACGCTCGACGAGGCGGGCGTGCGCACCGTGATCATCAGCATGCCGTTGTCCGACTTGGGCAGGAAATCGGAGCCGCCATAAAAGCTTTGCAGCACCAGCGCACCGGCGAACGAACTGACCGCGATCACGCCCATCCAGCGGCGGTGATGCAGTGCCCAGGCAATCACGTTGCCGTACCGGTCGGCCTGATGGTCGAACCAGTCGTTAAAGCGCTGCAATACCTTGCCGATACCCTTTTTCGGCGCCGTGTGGTGATCCGGCGGGTCGCCCCAGTACGCCGACATCATCGGGTCGAGCGTGAACGAAATCCCCAGGCTGACCAGCACCGAACAGGTCACGGTCAGCGCGAACGGACGGAACCATTCGCCTGAAATACCGGGCATGAACGCCACCGGAATGAACACGGCCATGATGGAGAACGTGGTGGCGGCCACGGCCAGGCCGATTTCGGCCGTGCCTTCCAGCGCGGCCGTGCGGCGATCGGAACCGCGCTGCATGTGGCGCACGATGTTTTCGCGCACCACGATGGCGTCGTCGATCAGGACGCCGATGGCCAGCGACAGGCCCAGCAGGGTCATGAAATTCAGGGTAAAGCCGCACAGCCACACGGCAATGAAGGCGGCGATCACCGAGGTCGGCAGCGACAATGCGGTGATCAGCGTCGAACGCCACGAATTAAGGAAGGCGTACACCACGAAAATGGTCAGCACGGCGCCGAACACCAGCGACTCGATCACGTTGTTGAGGCTGTTCTGCGACCGCTCGCCGCCATCGTCGACGATTTCCAGGGTGGTGCCCTTGGGCAGATCCTTGTTGATCTCGGCGGTCATCTTGCGGATCTTGTCGGCCACCGTGACGGTGCTGGCCTCTTTCGAGCGGCTGATCGACATGCCCACATTGGGCTTGCCGCTGCGGATGCTCAGGCTGTCGATGTCGGCAAATCCGTCCTGGATTTCGGCGACCTGCGCCAGGCGCACGATTTCGTCGCCGCTGCGCTTGACCACGATCTGCTGGAAGTCGGCCGGGGTTTCGATGCGGCCCACCAGGCGGATACTCTGCTCGTCCAGGTTGCCGCGCACCTTGCCCACCGGCGCGTTGGTGTTCTGGTTGCGCAGCGCCAGCACCACGTCGCCCACGGAGACGTTGTATTCGCGCAGCTTGGCCGCGCGCAGCAGCACCGACAGCTCGCGCCGCAGGGCGCCGCCCACGTTGACGATGGACACCCCATCGATGCCGCGGAAGCGGTCGGCGAAATCGTCTTCGGCCATGCGCGAAATTTCCGCATGGTTCAGCGTGTTGGACGACAAGGCCAGGCTCATCACCGGCTCGGACGACGGATCGGCGCGCTGCAGGATGGGTTCGCGCATTTCCAGCGGCAGCTTGTAGCGCACCGCCGCGATGGCGTTGCGCACTTCGTCGGACGCTTCGATCAGGTTCTTGTCGAAGTTAAATTCCAGAAAAAACTGCGCATTGCCTTCGCGGGCGCTGGCATTGATCTGGGTAACCCCGGCAATGCTCTGGAACGACTTTTCGATGCGGTTGATGATCTCGCGTTCGACCGTGTCGGGCGAAGCGCCCGGGTACGGGATGTTGACGATGATGAACGGCACTTCCACGTCGGGATTCTGGTTGACGCGCAGCTTGCTCAGCGCCAGCAGCCCCAGGCACATCATGGCCAGGATCAGCACGATCGTGGCGACCGGCCGTTTGATACTGAAGTCGGAAAGGAACATGGCTTATTTCCCCTGCACGACGGGCACGCCGGTGCTGGCGGCGGCCACTTTGGCCGGGGCCATCTGCACTTTCTGGCCATCCTTGAACGACGAATTCGGGTTACGCAGAATCACGTCGCCGGCGGCCAGGCCGCCCTTGACCTCATAGGCGCCGGTGCGCGGGTCGCGCGCGCCCACCAGCAGGTCGGCCTTGTTGAGGGCGTTGCCCTTCAGGCGCCAGGTGTAGGTCTTGTCGCCCGACTTGATCAGCGCGTTTTCCGGCAGCATCAGCGCCGAGGTGGTGTCGGCCTCGATGCGGCCTTCGCCGTACAGGCCCGACACGCGCGGCTGGGCCGAGTTGGGCGCGAACGCCACCAGCACTTCGACCTGGCGCGTAACGGCGTTGGCGGCCGGATCGACGCGCTTGACGATGCCGCGGAATTCCTGGCCGGCATAACCGTTGATGCGGAAGCTGACCGGCTGGCCCACCTTGACCGAATTGATGCGGTCGGCCGAGACGCGCCCTTCGAAGCGCATGCTGGTCGGATCGATCACCTTGACGAGCTCCTTGCCGATCGAGGCGGTGTCGCCGGCCGACACCTTGCGCTCGCTGACCACGCCGTCGAACGGCGCGCGCACGACGGTGCGGGCCAGTTGCTGGCGCGCCGTCACGGCGCGGCTGCGCGCCGCCGCCACGTCGCTCTGGGCATTGTTGCGGCGCACTTCGGCGTCGTCCATGGCCTGGGCCGAGGTCATGCCGGACGCGCGCAGGGTTTTCATGCGCTCCATCTGGCGCTCCGACTGGTCCAGCGCCTGGCTGGCCGCGCGCGCGGCCTGTTCGGCCGACATCAGGCCGTCGCGGATCGAGGTTTCGTCCAGCTTGACGAGCACGTCGCCCTTCTTGACGACGTCGCCGTTTTCCTTTAATACCTGCAGCACGATGGCCGAGACTTCGGCGCGCAGGTCGGCGCGCCGCTCGGGCTGCACGGAACCGGTCACGACCGGTCCCGAGGCGAGCGAATTGGACTGGACGGTGATCAGGTCTTCCGGGGAGATCAGCAGCTGCACGGGCGCTGCGGCTGGCTTGCCATCCTTGCCATCCTTGGCGTCGGCGGTGGCGCCTGGCTTGGCCGGTTCCTTGGCGTCCTTGCTACAGGCGCCAAGCGACGCCGCAATGGCCAGGACAAGAATTGATGTGCGCAGCATGTATGGATCTCCGGGGTATCGATTTTGGAAGGCGTCAGACAGCGGCTGATACCGCTAACCCCAAAGTATCCGTGAGCCTCGGGCCTCAGTCAATTGCCAATCTTTCAATCAGTGGTTTTGTATGCCTGAACTGCATTTTTAGGCGACTGAACTGCATTTTCGACTGACGGGACCGGCCCGCTGCGCAGCCCCGCCCTGCCCCGTTTCCCTACCTGTACAGGGCGTCGGACCACCGGTCTCCACGCAATGTGGCTGGGCCGTTACAGCAGGTTCTCGAACACGTAGTACAGCGCATGGCCGACCGCGATGCCGGTGGCCACGCCGCCAGCGATTTCGACCAGGGTGTGGCCCATCCGTTCCCGCAGCGACACGTGGCCGTCGCCGCCGCTGGCCAGGCGGTTGATGGCAGCGGCCTGGCGTCCCACGTGCTGGCGCAGGCTGTTGGCGTCGACCATCACGATGAAGGCCAGCGCGCAGGCCACGCCGAAGGCGCCGCTGTCGAGCCCTTCGCGCAGGGCGATCAGGGTGGCCATGCTGGTGGTGACGGCGCTGTGATTGCTGGGAAAGCCACCATTACCCACCAGATTGAATGCCCAGCGCCGTTGGCGCGCGCTGTTGATCAGAAATTTGATGGGGCCGACCACCATCCAGGTAACGATGGGAGTGACGAGGTAGCTGATATCCATGAATGCTTTCGAGAGTGATTCCATACCAAAACTGGTGCTTTGCACAATTATCGCAGATGGTTACGGGCCAGACCACCATCGCTGCGCCCGCCGCGTCAAACTGGCGTTACACTAAGAAAAAGCGTTACAGTATGCATAACATTGAAAGGATCGTTCATGAAACACTTCCGGATTTCCATACTGGTGACCGTCGTGCTGCTGGCCGTGTCGGCCTGGTGGGGCTACCAACGCAGCGGCATACCGGGCTTGCTCACGGCCCTGTGGATTGCCACCGTGCTGGGCGTGCTGGAGGTGTCGCTGTCGTTTGACAACGCCGTCGTCAACGCCTCCGTGCTGCGGCACTGGAACGATTTCTGGCGCAAGCTGTTCCTGACCGTGGGGATCCTGGTGGCCGTGTTCGGCATGCGCCTGGTGTTTCCGCTGGCGATCGTGTCGGTGGCAACCGGTCTGGGCATGGCCGACGTGTGGACCATGGCGATCAACACGCCGGACGAATACTCGCGCCACCTGATGGAACGGCACGCGGAAGTGGCGGCCTTCGGCGGCGCCTTCCTGCTGCTGGTGTTCCTCAACTTCCTGTTCGACGAAGAGAAGGAACTTCACTGGCTGGGCGTTATCGAAGAGAAGGTGGGCAAATACGGCACCGAAGGGCTGGCCGTGCTGCTGACCATGGGCGCGGTGTTCTTCGCCATGTCCATCATGCCCGATGTGCGCAAGCTCAGCGTGCTGATCGCGGGCCTCACGGGCGTGCTGATTTATATCGGTGTTCAGTGGGTCAGCGGCCTGCTGGAGGCGGAGGAACACGATGCCGAACTGGGCAAGATGGTGTCGCGCGGCAGTATCGGCGGCTTCATGTACCTGGAAGTGCTGGATGCCTCATTCAGCTTCGACGGAGTCATCGGCGCGTTTGCCATCACCAGCGACGTGGTGATCATCATGCTGGGGCTGGCCATCGGCGCCATGTTCGTGCGTTCCATGACCGTGTACCTGGTCGACCGGGGCACTTTGCAAGAATTCGTGTATCTGGAGCACGGCGCGCATTACGCCATCGGCATCCTGGCGCTGATTATGTTCGCCAGCGTGCAGTACCACATTCCCGAGTGGTTCACGGGCTTGTCCGGCGTGGCGTTCATTCTGGTGTCGCTGTGGTCGTCGCTGCGCTACAAGAAGCAGCAAGACATCCTGGAAGCGGCCGGCACGGTCAAGACCTGATCACTTGCAAGCCAAACAATGGCAGAATAGGCGCGCTTTGACATCGATTGACTCCTTAACCACTCTTTGACTGACCGACTATGCCCAAACGCGCCTCCCTGATTATTGCTTCCCTGTTCGGCGTGGCCTTGCTGCTGCTGGCGGCCTACACGTGGTTTTCGCTGACCTGGTCGTATTCGGAGGGCGAGCGGGCCGGCTACCTGCAAAAGTTTTCCAAGAAGGGCTGGCTGTGCAAGACCTGGGAAGGCGAGATTTTACTGTCGAGCATGCCCGGCGCGATCCCCGAGCGCTTCGAGTTCTCCGTGCGCGACGATACCGTGGCCAAGCAGCTGATGGCCGCCACCGGCAAGCGCGTGCTGCTGACCTACGGGCAGCACAAGGGTGTGCCGAGTTCGTGCTTCGGCGAGTCGGAATATTTTGTGGAGAAAGTGGTGTTGCAGTGATGCTGCGATGTTGAAACGATGTTGAAACGACGCTGAAAAAACGCGCGCCAGAAACCGAGGCATCACCGAAACCGCGGAATCAGCTAACCGGGAAAACGTAATCACGTCATCCCCGCGCAGGCGGGGACCCATGCTGACCAAGTACAGAAGTTATACTTTCACCGGCGCCACATTCACCTGCGTCAAGCGCCCCAGCACCTCATGCGTCATGGTCGCCGACGTCGAGCGCTGCACCGCACCGGCGGCAATGTCGCGCTTTTCATCGTCGATTGCCTTGCGGGTCGCCACCAGCGTCTGCGTGTCGGCCTCGAACCGGCGCGTTTCCAATACCACCAACTGCTGACGGGCATCGGCCATCTCGCGCGTGGTCAGCGCCACCTTGCGCTGCATCTCGGCGTGCGCCTGTGCGCTTTCCAGCAACTGCTTTTGCGCATCGCGCTTGTCCAGCGCCGCCTGCGCAGCCAGTTCCTCGGCCGCCAGCGCCTGCCGCGCCAGCTCGGTCTTCTCCTGCTCCGCTTCGGCGCGGGCAATCGCCGCCATGCAGGCCGCCTGCTCGCATTCCAGCCGCGCCGCGATGGCCTGATTGGCGCGCTGATCGGCGGCTGCCTTGTCGCGCTGCACCACTAGTTTTTGCTGCACCAGCGCCATGGCCTGCTGCTCGGCCGCCGCAATTTCTTGCGCGGCAAGCGCGATGGCCTGCTCGGCCGCCACGGCATCCTGCGCCAGCGCCAGCTTCTGGCGTTCAGCACTGGCGCGCTCGGTCTGGGCCTGCACCAGCGCGGTGGCGGCCACGGCTTGCGCCGCCAGCGTCTCGGCAACGGCCGCCTTTTGCACACTGTCCAGCTCCAGCTGCTCGGCAATGACACGGGCGGCAGCCAGCTCGGCCAGCTGCGCCTGCTCGATGCGGCGCTCGGTGTCGGCCTGCTGGCGCAGCAGCGCGGCGTGGGCCATCTCGGCGTCGGCGCGGGCCTTGGCGGCGTTGGCCGCCTCTTGCTCCGCGTCCAGCTTGTCCTGCAGACGCGCCAGCACCATTTCCTCGGCCAGCGCACGCTCGCGCTCGGCTTCCGCCAGCAGGCGTGCCTGCTCGGCGTTCCGGGCCGCCAGGGCCGCGGTCGCGCGCTGCTGCTCGACCTGCTCGGCGATCGCCTCGACGGCGGCCTGCTCGGCGGCGTTCTCTGCGGCAGCCACCTCGGCGGCGGCCTGGGCCAGCGCGGCGCGCTCTTCGGCCAGCGCGCGGGCGCGTTGCTGCTGCTCGGCTTCCAGCCCGGCGGCGGCGGTCGCGGCCTGATCGGCAAGCTGGCGTTCGCGCGCTTTTTCGGCGGCAATGATTTCGGCATCGACCTTGGCTTGCACCACGGCGCCCGCTTCTTCCTCGGCGCTGGCACGGGTCAGCGCCACTTCGCGCAGCTTGCGGTCGACTTCGATGCGCGATTCGGTGGCCGTCAGGATGCGTTTTTCGGCGTCGCGCCGGGCTTCGGCGCTGGCGGCAGCCATCTGTTCGACACGCTCGCGGTGGATGGCCGTGTCGCGCAATTCTTTTTCCGACTGCAAACGCAGGTGGATCGACTTGGCGGCCACCCGCTCCGATTCGGCATGGGCCAGCGCAATGGCCTCGCGTTCCTGTTCGATATGGGCCAGCGCGCGCGCTTCTTCCAGGGCGCGAGCTTCGGCCACGGCGCGGGCGAAGGCCGAGGCCAGCGCGATCTGGTCGGCTTTCTCGCGCTGCACGGTCAGTTCCAGCGCCTCGGACTCGGCTTCGGCCAGCAGTTCGGCAGTCTGGCGCGCGCCCTTGGCCTGGCGCTCGCGTTCGCGCGCCAGGATGGCCACGCGGGCATCGGCGCTGGCGATATGCAGCACTTCTTCCTTGGCCGCGTGCACGGCAGCAACGCGCTCGACCGCCTGCAGGCGGGCTTGCTCGGTATGGGCCTGCAATTCGTCGGCGGCGCGGGCGGCCTGACGCGCCAGTTCGGCTTCGGCCTCGACCTGGCCGGCGGCGCGGCGCCGTGCTTCTTCTTCATACTTGGTGCGGGTTTCCGCCGCCAGCTTGATCTGGGTGTCCGCCTCCACGCGGGCGCGCAGTTCGGCCGTTTCCTGGCGCACCGCTTCCAGCCGTTCCATGCTGGCCTGGGCCGCGGCGCGCAGGGTTTCCAGGCGATCCCGGTTGGCTTCGATGGCTTCTTCGGATGCCTGGGCATTTTGCAGCGCGGCAGCGGCGGCGGCGGCATCGACGGCGGCGCGTTCCTCGGCCAGGCCGCGCGCGCGCGCTTCGGCGTGGGCGCGGCTTTCGGCGGCGCACGAGGCTTTCGCTTCAGCTTCGACGCGGGCGATGGCTTCGTGGATGGCGCGCATTTCCGACTGGGCGCGGCCGGGGCCGGCAGCCTCGCGGGTGTCGGTGGGGGTGGCTGGTTGCGCTGCTGTGGTCTGTTCCATCGTCGCTCTCGCTGTTGGCGTTGCCCGGATAGGGTATGCACTAGCAACGATTATCAGGCAGGCACGGCCGTAACAGCAGGCCAAGAAGACGGGGGAAAGTGCGCTTGTTCGCCGCTTAAAGGGGACGCCGGGGATGCGGGGGGCGCGCCGGCGCGCGCCGGGTGGCCGTTGTCAAGCCGGCCACAACGGCGGCTCGTCCATCAGCGCGATCTGCTCGCGCAGCTCCAGGATGCGATCCTGCCAATAGCGTTGCGTATTGAACCATGGGAACGCGGCCGGAAACGCCGGATCGTCCCAGCGCCGCGCCAGCCAGGCCGAGTAGTGAATCAGGCGCAAGGTGCGCAGCGCTTCGACCAGATACAGCTGGCGCGGGTCGAAATCGCAGAAATCTTCGTAGCCGGCCAGAATGTCGCTCATCTGGCGCACCTGGTCGCCGCGCTCGCCCGACAGCAGCATCCACAAGTCCTGGATGGCTGGCCCCGTGCGGCTGTCGTCGAAGTCGACGAAATGGGGACCGTCCGGGGTCCACAGCACGTTGCCCGCATGACAATCACCGTGCAGGCGCAACGGCGCCGTTGCGCCGGCCCGCTCGTAGCAGCGCCGTACGCCCTCGAGGGCCTGGTCGGCCACGCTGCTGTAGGCCGCCAGCAATTCGTCCGGGATGAAACGATGCTCCAGCAGATAGGCGCGCGGCTCCACACCGAAGGTATCGATGTTCAGCGCCCCGCGCTCGGCGTAGCTGCCCAGCGCGCCCACCGCATGGATGCGGCCGATGAAGCGCCCGGTCCACTCGAGCGTGGCGGGATCGTCCAGTTCCGGCGCGCGCCCGCCCCGGCGGGGGAACACGGCAAAGCGAAAATCGTTGAACTGATGCAGCGTCGTGCCGCCGATGGTCAGCGCCGGCACGACGGGAATCTCCCGCTCGATGAGTTCCTGCACAAAAGCATGCTCTTCCAGAATGGCGGCATCGCTCCAACGCTGGGGCCGGTAAAACTTGACCACCACGGGCGCGCCCTCCTCCATGCCCACCTGGTAGACCCGGTTTTCATAGCTGTTCAGCGCCAGCAGGCGGCCGTCCGAAAACATGCCGACACTGTCGAGCGCGTCGAGCACGCATTCCGGGCCCAGCTGCGCAAACGGGTGCACGGCGGCCGGCCGATGCGGGTCCGGATTGCCGTCGCCGCTGGGGTCGACATTGCCGTCGATATCGGTATGGGAGTCGTTGTTCATTACAGTATTGTACGACCGCTGCCCGCAACGCGTTAAACTAGCGCCTTCGACGCCCAATAACGACCACAAAGAGCACCCCATGCAACTCGACCAGCCCCTCAGCGACAAAGAATTTAACGAACTGGACCAGTTTCTGCTGTCCGACCGCAGCTCCGACGACGCCATGACCATGGATACCCTGCACGGGTATCTGACGGCCATCGCCATCGGTCCGGAAACCATCATGCCGGCCGAATGGCTGGTCAAGGTGTGGGGTGAAAATGCCGCCGACGCGCCCAAGTGGAAGAACAGCAAGGAAGAAGAACGCATCGTCAACCTGATCATGCGCTTCATGAACGAAGTGCTGGTCACGTTCGAAGTGGCGCCCAAGGAATTCGAACCCCTGTTCTGCGAGCACGACGTGGAAGGCACGGCCCTGATCGACGCCGAAGCCTGGTGCTGGGGTTTCTGGGAAGGCATGGAATTGCGTCCCGGTTCGTGGCAGCCCATCTGGGATTCGGAACTTGCCCCGCTGATGCGCCCGATCTACCTGCTGGGCGCCGACGAGATCGAGGAAGCCGAGCTCAAGGAAGTCGACGACGCCAATCTGGCGCACAAGCTGGCGCTCGACATCGAGGCGAACTTGCCGGCCATCCACCGCTTCTGGGTGCCGCTGCGCAAGGCCGCCGTACAGACCATCAAGCGCGACGAGCCCAAGGTCGGCCGCAACGACGACTGCCCTTGCGGCAGCGGCAAGAAGTTCAAGAAATGCTGCGGCGCCGATGCCACGGGTGAGTAAGTCCTCCTGAAGCAGCTGGCGCAGCGCGCTGGCTGCCCCTACAACCGCCGTCCTGCCATGTGCGCAGCACGGCGGTTTTTTCATGGCCGAATGTGATTGCGCTGCCGGCCGGCGGCCGATGGCCGATGGCCGCCGCCATCGTGATCCCGCACGGCAAGAGTTTGCCAATTTGTTCAAGCTGCTCTATTGTCACCACACCACCATTCTGAAGTTCCGTAGCTCATTCCGATGCGCGGTCTCGGGCACAGAAAGAGCTGCATGCTCACAACCATTTTTAAATTTGCTGAGTAACGACCATGATTTCAAACGAACTCATGGCAATTGTCACCCGGCTCCAGGGGCCGGCCTCCAGCGCCGCTGCGCTGGACGAACTGGCCGCATGGGCCGATCGCGAGAGCGCGCTGCGCCGCGCCGCCGAAGCCAAGCTGAACGACGCCGACCGCCGCAAAGATGAATTCCTGGCCATGCTGGCGCACGAGCTGCGCAACCCGCTTGCGCCCATCAGCATGGCCGCCCAGATCCTCAAACTCGGCCCCGTCAGCCCGGCCCGGCTGCAGCAGACCTGCCTGATCATCGACCGCCAGATCAGCCACATGACCAGCCTGCTCGACGACCTGCTGGACGTCTCGCGCGTCACGCGCGGCCTGGTGGCCATGTCCAAGGAGCAGCTCGACCTGCGCGCCATCGTCGACGATGCGCTGGAACAGGCCCGTCCGCAGATCAACGCGCGCGGCCATCATCTGACGCTGATGCTGCCGCAGGGCGCGGTGCCGGTCTTCGGCGACCGCACCCGGCTCGTGCAGGTCGTGGCCAACCTGCTCGACAACGCCACCAAGTACACCGCGCCCGGCGGCAATATCGTGCTTAAGCTGACCGAGCGCGACGATCAGGTCACCGTGGCGGTGCGCGACAACGGCATCGGCATGGATGCGGGCCTGCTGGGCCGCGTGTTCGATCTGTTCACCCAGGGCGAACGCGCGTCGGACCGTTCCCAGGGCGGTCTGGGCCTGGGACTGGCACTGGTCAAGAGTCTGACCGAACGGCATGGCGGCACGGTGGCGGCGCACAGCAACGGCAGCGGCCAGGGCAGCGAATTCAGCGTCAGCTTGCCACGCGCCAGCGCGCGCGCCGAACCGGAGCGCCCGCGCCCGCGCGCCGTGCCACCGCTGCGGCCGGACTGCCGCGACCTGTCGGTGCTGATCGTCGATGACAATGCCGACGCCGCGCGCATGCTGGCGATGTACCTGCAAGCGATGGGCCACGAAGTACGCACCGCGTTCGACGGCCACAGCGCGCTGGCCCTGGCGCGCCAGCGGTTCCCGCGCGTGATGCTGCTCGATATCGGCCTGCCCGACATGGACGGGTACGCCCTGGTGCGCAGCCTGCGTGCCCTGCCCGGCGCCTGCGACGCGCTGTACATCGCCCTGACCGGCTACGGCCAGCCGGAAGACCGCGAACGCTCGCGCGACGCCGGGTTCGACGAGCACCTGACCAAGCCGGTCGACGCCGAGGAATTGACGCATCTGCTGGCGCGGGTGCAGCCGTTGCAGCAGCTGTAGCGACCGGCGCGACCGGCGCGACCGTTCATGCGGCGGGCCGCGCGCACCGCCGCGCCTGCAGCCCCCGCGCATGGGACGGCTACGGAATGCGCGGCGCCTTGTGGGTTTTGTCGGCATGGACGACCAGATCGAAGGTACCGGCGGCGTTCGCTTCGAAGTCGACCTTCAGCCAGTCCTGCAGGTTGAAGAGTGCGGTCTGGCTGGAGGGATGAAATTCGCGCGCACGAGGACTGCAAGGCAAGCAGCGCCACATCGCGTTGCTGTGGCGATACAACTTTTAGCTGGCCCAACAGGGTTGTGAAAGAACGGCGCCGCATGCCTGACTCCACTGTGGAAGGATGCTGATTGGACCGTTACTGCTGGGTTAAAGTTCAAAATCTATACTTAACGAGGACAGCGCCTACAAGATTGACATGCATACGAACATTGCATGCATATGCGCCCCATGCAGCCGCGCTGCCGGCCTGCTTTGAAGTCAGCCAATGAGTACCGTCGTGCAGCGTTTTACGCTGCGGCCGGGGCCTCGGCCAGCCGGCTCTGGTACAGCGCCGCCACCAGGTCGGACTGGGTGACGATCCCGGCAAAACGGTTTTCCGCGTCGACCACGGGAATGTGATGCAGGCCGCTGTCGGCCATCAGTGGCACCAGTTCGACGATCGGGGTCGACAGCGGCACCGTGGTGACCTTGCTGGTCATGATCTGCCCCACCACTTCCGGCTTTTCCGAATGGGTGTTGCCGCTGGCGACCAGGAACTTGCGCAGCCGCTGACCCACCGTCGGCCCTTCCCCCAGATCGCTGGCCGTGATGAAGTCGCTCTGCGACACCATGCCGATCACCCGGCGCGCCCGGTTCAGCACCGGCAGCGCATGCACCCGGTGGTGGCGCATCAAGCGCCACGCTTCACCCAGCTCGGTGGCGAACTCCAGCGTGACGGCGTCGCGCGACATGATGGCCCCGCAGGTGATCACGCCGAAGCGCCGCCCGTAGGCATGCGATTCGGTGGCCACGATGATGTCTTCCAGATCGTCGCGGCTGACGTCCAGCACCTGGCCGTAGCGTTCCAGCACCGCGTCCAGGTCGGCGCTGGTAAAGCCGATGCGCGCCGTGGCCGGCGTGTCGCTGGTGGCGTGCACGTTCGGCGTGGCTTGCTGACTGTGCGGATAGCGGCGCCCCGTCAGGTTGTTGTACAGCAGCGCGGCGCTGACCATCAGCGCCGAGTTCAAGGCCACCGGCACCAGCGCGAATTCGTAGCCCATGGCCGCCACCGCCGGGCCGGCCAGCACGGCGGTCAGCGCCACCGCGCCGCCCGGCGGGTGCAGGCAGCGCGCCAGGAACATGCAGATGATGGCCATGCCGCCGGCCACGGGCGCCGCCAGCAGGGGCGCGTCGATCAGGTGAGCGCAGGTGACGCCCACCAGGGCCGAAACGGTATTGCCGCCGACCACGGACCAGGGCTGCGCCAGTGGACTGGCGGGCAGGCAGAACAGCAACACGGACGAGGCGCCCATCGGTCCGATCAGCCAGGTCGCCGCGTCGTCGCTGAGCATGGAGCACAGTAATCCAGTCAAGGCCAGCGCCACCAGCGCGCCGCCGGCGGCGCGCAGCTGCTCGGTACGACTGGCACTGGTCGCGGCGGGACGGAAGGAAGATAGCCAGGCGCACAGGGTCGTCATGAAATGGTCGCGATTCGGAAGGAATGCAATTAGACCATACTCAACAGCAAGAATGCACCATTGTTGTGCAGACAACGCAAGCGCGCTGATTATTGACTTACGGCAATTTACTGGACTGGCCAGCTTCTACCATGGACGAACGGCCATCCGGGCCGAAGGAGACCATGATGAAATGCGCCAGATTGCTGATGACCATGCTGCTGGGCGCGTGCGCCGCCGCCCAGGCCGCGCCGGGCCCCTACACTGACCTGCACGGCAAGGGTTGTCACGAGGTGGACTCCAGCTCGCGCGGCAGCACGCGTCAGTGTCCGGGCATACGCGGCTACTCGTTGCTGATCTATGAAGACGACGACCGCACTTCGGTCGATATCGTGGCGCCCGATCAGGCCATCTATCCGCTGTCGTTCTGGGACGTGGTCACGCCCGGCTACGCGGTGGTCGGGCAAAAAGCCCAGTGGCAGCTGGGCCGGCGCCGCGGCAAGGAAGTGCCGACCGCGCTGACCATGCGCCTGACGCGCCTGGACAAGCATAATTCCGGGGAACTGATCACGGTGGCGCGCATCGACGCCGACGGCGCCTGCGTGGTGTTTCGCGTCGACGCCCTGGCGCCGAACGCCGTGGCGCTGGCCACCAAAGCGGCCGCCAACCGCGCCAGCAAATGCCTGGGGGCGTTGCAGGAGGATTAGGATCGCCCTGCTCCCACAAACGTGAAGGGCCGCGGCACCAGGAAGATCTCTCCCCGGCGCGGCGGCCCCGATCGGAATGTCAACCCGCAGGCCGGCTTCCTGGCAGCGGATTATTGCCCGCGGTTGCCCTTGTCGCCACCCTGGCGGTCACGCAGGCCGTCGTTCTGCTGGCGACCAACCACCTCTTGCTCTTCAGCACGCTGCTGATGCTTGGTGTTTTCCTGCTGAACCTGTTCGTTCTCGCGTTGCAGCTTCTCTTGCGGATCGGTTTTGGTTGTGCTCATGTCGGTCTCCCGTGTTATGACTAAGAGACATCAGCTTACCCCTGCCTGCCCAATTTCACTGTTCGGTAGACAACACATCGCGGCAAAACCCCTTGCACCTGCGGTATCATGCGGCAATGAAAAATTCGTTGCTTACCTTGACGCTGAGCGGAGCCCTGTGGTGCGCCGGCTCCGGCCCTGCGCTGGCGGCTTGGCCTGCCCAGCCGGCCGACGACATGGCCGACCTGTCGCTGGAGCAGCTCAGCGACATCGTCGTCACCTCGGTCTCGCGCCAGGATGCGCGCCTGTCCAGCGCGCCCGCGTCGCTGTACATCATCAGCGCCAGCGACATCCGCCGCAGCGGCGCGCGCACCCTGCCCGAGGCATTGCGCCTGGCGCCCAACCTGCAGGTAGCGCGCGGCGACGCGCGCAATTACGCCGTCAGCGCGCGCGGCTTCAACAGCGTCTTCGCCAACAAGCTGCTGGTGCTGATCGACGGGCGCAGCGTCTACACGCCCCTGTTCTCGGGCGTGTTCTGGGATGCCCAGGACGTCGTCATGGCCGACATCGCCCGCATCGAAGTCATCAGCGGGCCGGGCGCCACCATCTGGGGCGCCAACGCCGTCAACGGCGTCATCAACGTCATCACCAAGAGCAGCGCGGACACCCAGGGCGGCCTGATCGCAGGCGCGGCCGGCGCGCGCGAACACGGCGCCACGGTGCGCTATGGCGGCGCGCTGGCCGGCGGCGGTCACTACCGCGTGTATGGCAAGGCCGGCGAAACCGAGGACAGCGTCAGCGAAGCGGGCAACCGCCTGTACACGGGATGGCGACGCGCGCAGACGGGCTTTCGCATCGACACCGCGCAGGCCGGCGGCGCGGTGACGGTCTCCGGCGACGCCTACCGCGGCAAGCTGGCCCAGGCCAACACGCGCGACATCCGCATCGGCGGCGCCAACCTGATGGCGCGCTACACCACCAGGCCGGCCGACAATTCCGACCTGCGCCTGCAAGTCATCCTCGACCACACCAGCCGCGACCAGCCCAACGCGTTTGTCGAAAACCTGAATACACTGGACCTCGAAGCGCAGCACGACATCCAGCTCGGCGCCCACGGCCTGGCCTGGGGCGGCGGCTACCGCCGCTCGTGGGACAGTATCGACAATGGCCCGGGCTTCGGGTTCCTGCCGGCGCGCACCGAGCTGCATGCCACCAACCTGTTCGCCCAAGACGAGTACGCCCTGGCGCCGACCCTGCGCGTGACGGCCGGTCTGAAGCTGGAACACAATCACTACACGGGCCTCGAAGTGCTGCCCAACCTGCGCCTGGCGTGGACACCCGACCGCCACCACCTGGTGTGGAGCAGCGTGTCGCGCACGGTGCGCGCGCCCTCGCGCATCGACCGCGATTTTTATGCGCTGGCCAGTCCCACCCTGGCTGGCGCCGCGCCGCGTTATTCCGTCGCGGGCGGCCCCGGCTTCGACTCCGAAACGGCCAACGTGGCCGAACTGGGCTACCGCGCCCAGAGCGCCGAGCAGCTGTCGTGGTCGGCCACGGCGTTCTACAGCCAGTACCGGCGCCTGCGCACGCTCGAGCCGCGCGCGGGCGCCCCGTCCGCGTTCGACAATCAGGCCGAAGGCAGCACCCGCGGCGTCGAGCTGTGGAGCCGCTGGCAGGTGATGCCCAACTGGCGTCTCGATGGCGGCGCCGTGTTCCAGCACGTGGAAACCAGCCTGCTGCCCGGCAGCCGCGACACCACCGGCAGCGGTGGCGGTGGCATCGTCACCAACGATCCGGCGCGCCGTTTCACCTTGCGCTCGTCGCACGACCTGTCCGAACATTGCCAACTGAGCCTCGCGTGGCGCTACGTCGGCCCGCTGCCGCGCCCGGCGGTGCCGGGTTACCATGAGCTCGATGTCAATCTGCTGTGGACCCCGCTGCCGAATCTGGATGTGGGACTGAGCGGCCAGAACCTGCTGCACGCGCGCCATCCGGAGTTCGGCGCCGCGCCCAATCGCAGCGTGTTCGAACGCAGCGTGCTGCTGTCGGTCGCCTACCGCTTCTAAGGTCGGGCGATCTGTGCGGGCGGCGCCGCCGGCAGGCGCTCCAGCACGGCGCTGAACGGCAGCTTGCCGGCCTGCGCGCCGCGCACCAGCTGATCCATCCCGTTGAAGCTGCGGTCGGCCAGGGCCCAGCCCAGCGGCGTGTCGTTGGGCGACTGCACCCCGAACCACAGGAAGCGCTGATGCCCGTCCGGCAGCATCACCGCCATGTCGCGCCGCTCGGCCGTGACGGCGAAGGTGGCGCGCGCGGCGCGGGTGTTGAATAACCCCAGCGGGGGCGCCAGCAGTTCCGACAGCAACGTCATGTCCAGTCGCGCCGAATTGGGGTCCTGCTTGCCCGATGGCGCCAGCGCGCCGGGCGAGCTGCTGATCACCATCACGGCCGGATCGATGTTGTAGCCGGCCGCGGCCCAGCGCGCCAGCACCGGGCGCATGGCGAACAGCAGGTCGCGCACCGATTCCACGCCCGAATTCTCGAAGTAGCCACCGTCGATCACCCTGCCCCACGGCGCGCGCACGGTGCCGGGGCCGCACGGCGCCAGCGCGCCAGCGGCTGCGTTTTTCTCACGCCCGCTCATGCTGCCGCTCCCGTTCGGGCGCCGGCACGCATACACCGTGCCGGCCGGGCTGACGTAGCTGAAGCGCGCGCTGTTGTGCACCGCCGTGGCAAGACTCATGCGGCGCAGGTCGAGCAGTGGATCGAGCGCATCGTAAGCGTCGGGAAAGCGCCCGTCGATCACCAGGTCGCTGGCGATGACGCGGTTGCCGCCGTCGACCAGCGTGGCATTGAGCAGCAGCGACGGCACGTCGCGCGCACTGTCGCCGTGCCACAGTCGGTCGAAGCGGCCACCGAATCGTTCGCTGCCCATGGCCCTGGACCAGCCGGCCTGCAGCGCGGTTTCCATGGCGCGCGCGCGATCCGCCGAGGCCACCGGCACCGGCAGAAAGCGCTGCAGCATGTCGGGGTACAGCGCGTAGCCGACGATGGGCGAGAGAAAATCGCGCCGCAGCACGTCGCGCATGCACTGCTGGTAGGGGCGCGCCGGATTGGCCTGCGCGCACGGCGCGCGCGCCAGCCCACCGCTGCGCGCTTCGGCCACCAGCGCGGAGAAGGTGGCCGTGGCCAGGCTGCCGCCGGACACGCCGCTCATGGCGAACAGATGGCGTGCGAAGCGGCCGTCGCTGTCGTCCTGCAGCTTGGCCAGCACGATGCCGGCCCAGTAAGCGGCGCGGATGCCGCCGCCTTCGGCCGCCACCAGGTACAAGGGAAACGGCTGGCCCGGACGCAGCTCGCCCGAGGCCGCGCGGGTGCGCAGCCAGGCATCCATGTGGGTATCGATGTCGCGCCGGATCACCGGCGCGTTGTCGCCCGCGATCAGCGCCACCGCGTGGTTGTCGTTGGTCAGGCTGAACATGACGAACAGCAGCACGGGCGAGGCGGCCATCGAGGGCAGCCTGGCCTGTTTGAAAAAGTAGGTCAGCACCAGGTCGCCGAACAGGATCCAGCTGGCGAAGGCGAAGCACAGCAGCACGGGCGCGGTGATGACGGCGGTCACTTCGACGGGGCGCCACCACAGGGCGAACAGCAAGGCGAACGACAGCGCGATGGCGCTGTTGACGGTCCACACGGTGCGCTGCTGCAGGGCGGCGAAGCGCAGCGACTGTTCCGAGCCGGCCGGCCACACATGAAAGCGCGACGAGAACCAGCTGCGCCGCTTGAGCACGAACAGGCCGATGGCGCCGCAGGCGGCGGCGCAGGCGACCGCCAGCACCGGTTCGCCGATGCGCAGGAACGTCAGCGCCAGCACGGCGTTGGGCAGCACGCCCAGAAAGCGCGGCAGCCAGGTGCGCGCCGCCGCGACGAAGCGCGTGTCGGCGCGGTCCAGCACCGAGTGGCCGTCGAACACCCGGCCCAGGTTCAGGCGCGACGCGTACCACGCGGCCAGCGACCAGGTGGCCACGGCGCACAAAAACAAGGGGAAGTTCCAGCCCGGCTGGGCCACCAGGCGTAGGCACTCGACGCCCTGAGGAATGACGGCCAGGCCGAACGCGCCCAGCACAGTGAGGCCGATGGCGTACAGGCTGCGCCACAGGATCGAACAGGCTTCCTTGAAGCGCTCGCCGATCTCGCGCAGCACGGCGATGAGGTTGGATGCGTTCATGCAAACTCCTGGCAGCGTTGCCGATGAGGCCGCATCGACAACGAGCGCAAACTAACGCCCCCGAAGCCGGAGCGCAAGACAACAACCGACGTGGTCAACGTCGTCCCCGCGCAGGCGGGGACCCATGCTGAGCGTGCAGGCTATGGCTCCTCGCCTTCGAGGGTGTCGCGAAAGGTACCGTAACTCTAGGCCACCAACTTCAAAACCGTCATTCCCGCGCATGCGGGAACCCATGCTGAGCCGGCTTCCATAGTGCTGCATGCTCAGCATGGGTCCCCGCTTTCGCGG
>CALRYE020000007.1:0-89300 GCA_943372275.1 Janthinobacterium lividum | reverse complement strand
CGACGTGGAAGCGGCGCTCAAGGCGGCCAACGCCATCGGCGACGACGCGCTGCAGCAGCAAGGGCGCGGGCAGGTCGTGCCGGACTCGTTCACCCACGGCTCGTCCGAGCAGCGGGTGCGCTGGTTCAGCAAGGGCCTGAAAGACGGCGACGTGGCCGGCTGCGACACCTTCAGCGCGCGCCAGATCTAAAGCAAGTCAGCAAGCCGCCATCGCGCTCCGGCAGGACCGCGATGGCCGGCACATCAAGACGGGTGCAGCGATCAACGCGGCGGCAAATTCACCGCCGCAGTCAGCTACCTAAACAGCGAACGCCAGCCCGCCTTGGGCGACATGTCCGCCAGATTCCACTCGTCTTCCACGAACGCCTGCCGGCTTGGCTTGTAGGCCGGGTAGCCGCTCGACTGCGCTTCCGAATCGACCACGTGGCCGCGGTCCTCCGCCACATCCGAAATGATCTTGAAGTCGATCGCATCGCGCGCCCACGGCCGCATGCCCGCGCTCATGTAGATGGCCGTCTCCAGCCTGTTGGCCGCCAGCGGCACCAGCCCGGCCGGCAGATACGGCGTGGCCGCGGTCTTGATCTGCGCCTCGCCCGCCGTGTAGCGCCCGGTCAGGGGCAGCGCCCTGCCATGGCGGTCGAGGGCGATGTTGTCCTTCATGAACAGGCTCACGTCGCCGGCGCCACCCAATGAAAACAGCGGCAGCGCCGGCACCGTGTCGGGCCCGCCGCGCAGCACATTGCCGATCATGGTCACCACGCCCGTTTCCGCCGGCCGCGCGCCCCACTCATGCGCGATCAGGTTGTAGTGGACGGCTTTGCCGCCGGGGTTGTGAATCAGGTTGTTGACGATGGCCACATGGGCGCCGCCCTTGATCAGGGGGTTGCGCTCCACGTTGGAGCTGTACAGGTTCCCGTAGATCAGCACCTTCTCGGCGTTATCGTGGATTAGCGTGCCCTTGGAATGCTCGCCTTTCCTGTGGGTCGAATCGCGCAAGCCTTCGGCGATGATGTTGTGGCTGAAGGTGATGCGGTTCGACGTGCGCGTGCGCCATTCGGCCGGCGTGGCGCCGTTGAAGCGCGCCCCCGACGCCGACAGGTTCTCGTCGGTCGCCCAGCTGAAGCTGCAATGGTCGACGATCACGTTGTAGGCCGAACTGGTCGACAGGCCGTCGGCCTCCCAGCCGCCTTTTTTCGGTTTGCCGAATTCGCCCGGGCGCACCGCCACATGCTGCAGGATCACGTTGTGCGTGGCCACGGCGAATTCGCCGCGGATGAAGGTGATGCCGGGGTGGGGCGCGGTCTGGCCGGCGATGGTCACGAACGGCTTGTCGATGCGGATGGCGGCGCCCTGCAGGTCGATCACGCCGCCCACCTCGAACACGATGATGCGCGCGCCGGCCGTTGCCGCCGCCGCCGCGAACGAGCCTTCGCCCGACGCGTTCAGGTTGGTCACCCGTATCACCGCGCCGCCACGCCCGCCCACGGTGTCGGCGGCCCAGCCCTTGACGTCGATGGCGGCCGGCTCCAGGGCCACCTGCTGATTGAATCCCAAGCGCACGGCGGCAGGTCCGTCGGCCGCCCTGGCCGGTACTACCGTCGCTGCCATGGCGGCGGCGAGCGCCAGCATGCTCGCCGCCTGTGCGACGCGCGTCATTGTTGATTGCACTGTGTCTCCTGTCGTTTTTATGGTCCTGCTGGGTAGTGCTGGGTATTGCTATTTTGCGGAAAATTATCGCACACCCGCTACCCATTACCGGCGCCTGACTTCGCTCACGCCGATGATCGATGCAGCCGGGGTGTGGACAAGGCGCGACACCTGCTGCGCACTTGGGCGCCGAACAAATCACGAATGTGAGTATTTATGCGCCCGACGTAACGACAAGAAACTTCTCCACTATGATCGTCTGGCGTTTTTACAAACGTCACCCACACAAAAAAATGCCGGAGACAATGATGCACACCCCACGCCCCACCTTGCCGCAGCACCCGTCGCTACGGCCTTCCCTGATCATGCTGGCCGTTCTGGCCCTGACTACCGGCGCCTCGACCGCGCAGGCACAAGAGACCAAGGATGCGGCCGCCGCCGACACCGTGGTCGTGGTCACGGGTTTTCGCGCCAGCCTGAACAGCGCGCTGAACACCAAGAAAAACAGCGACGGCATCGTCGACGTGATCAAGGCCGAAGACATCGCCAAGTTCCCCGATGCCAACCTGGCCGAATCGCTGCAGCGGGTACCCGGCGTGTCGCTGGCCCGCGGCGACGGCGGCGAAGGCAAGCAGATCACCGTGCGCGGCCTGAACGCGGGCTTTACCCGGGTGCGCATCAACGGCATCGAAGGCGTCACCGCTACCGGCGCCTCCGACATCAACGGCAGCACCAACCGCGGCCGCGCGTTCGACTTCAGCGTGTTCGCCTCCGAACTGTTCAACAGCCTGGAAGTGCGCAAGACCTCGGAAGCGGCCATCGAAGAAGGCTCGCTCGGCGCCACGGTCGACCTGCGCACGGCGCGGCCGTTCGACTTCAAGGGCCAGACCTTCAGCCTGGGCGGGCAGGAGTACTACAACACCTTGTCGCGCAAGACCGAGCCGCGCATGACGGCGCTGTACTCGAACCGCTGGGATACCGGCATCGGCAAGGTCGGCGCACTGGTGTCGCTGGCCTATTCCAAGCGTACCGCGCAGGAAGAGGGCTATGAAGCCGTCGAAATGCTCTCGGCCAGCGCCGACGGCGGCTTCTGCTCGCCCTTGGGCGCGTCGCCGCAAAACCCGGCCAACAGTGCCGTCAAGGGCATCGACGCGGGCAACTGCGGCTTCGGCGTGCCGCGCACCTCCGGCAGCGCAGCCTACAACGACGTGTTCGGCCGCACCGACAACTACGGCGGCACGGTCGCCAACCCGGCCGCCGGCTCGGGCGCGTTCGCTCCGCGCATTCCCCGCTATCGCCGCTCGCTGACCCAGTACGAACGGGGCGGCGTGACCGGTTCGCTGCAATGGCGTCCACGCAGCGGCACCGAACTGAATCTGGATCTGCTGGGTGGCAAGTTCGAGAACGAGCGCTACGACAACTACATTTCCGCCATCTCGTTCGGGCGCAGCATGGCGCAGTCGAACGGCAAGCCGCAAACCTCCATCGTCGACGCTCACTTCAACGGCAACGGCAGCTGGGACTACGGCAAGTTCAACGACGTCGACATCCGCAGCGAAGGCTTGCTCGACAAGTACACCACCTTGTTC
The DNA here is from genome assembly GCA_943372275.1 of Janthinobacterium lividum. Taxonomy (GTDB): domain Bacteria; phylum Pseudomonadota; class Gammaproteobacteria; order Burkholderiales; family Burkholderiaceae_D; genus Telluria_A; species Telluria_A lividum_A. The sequence goes on along the minus strand of CALRYE020000007.1, from coordinate 86,064 downwards.
CGCCAGCACGTGCTCTCCGGCAGCCATACCTTCAGCGACCGCTTCAAGGTCGATTTCCTGACCGGGGTGTCGAACTCGGATCTGGACGAGCCGCTGCGCGCCACCGTGCAGTTCGACGCGCCCAACGTCGACGGCTTCTCGTTCGACTTCCGCAACAACCGCAACGTGCCGGCAATGAACTTCGGCATGGACGTGTCCAACCCCAACCTGTTCACTTTCGGCCCGCAGGAAGCGGACGGCACCTTCCACGGCCAGTTCGTGGGGCGTTACCTGCACACCAAGAACAAGCTCAAGACCAACGCCATCAACGCCGCGTTCGAGCTGAACGACCACATCACCCTGCGCGGCGGCCTGTCGGCGCGCAAGAACACCTGGACCAACGTCGAAATCGCTTCGGGCGGCAACGGGCTGGCCCTGCCGGCCGGCACCACCCTGGCCAGCCTGACGCGCCAGATCGACAACTTCGGCAAGGGTCTTGACGGCGCCGGCTACCCCTCGTCGTGGACCGCGGTCGACCTGACCAAGTTCCGCGCCGTGTACGACATCGAGTGCCATTGCGATAAGGTGCCGGGTTCGCAATACAACCTGCTGGGCCAGACCAACCGCGGCGTGGAGGAATCCATCAATGCCGTGTATGCCATGGCCGACTTCAAGTACGACGTCTGGTCGATTCCGCTGCGCGGCAACATCGGCGTGCGCGGCGCCGAAACGAAAGCCACCTCGTTCGCTTTGATCAATGCCAACGGCGTGCTGACGCCGGCGTCGATCACCCACAAATACCGCGACATCCTGCCGGCCTTCAACGTCACCGCCACCTTGCCGCAAGACGTGCTGCTGCGCTTCTCGGCCGGCAAGACCCTGTCGCGCCCGGAGTACACCGACCTGGCCCCATCGACCACGCTGTCGTCGCAAAGCCAGTCGGTATCGATCGGCAACCCGAACCTGGACCCGATCCGCGCCCGTACCTACGACCTCCAGGCGGAGTGGTACTACGCCAAGAACGCCATGATCTCGGCCGGCTTCTTCCGCAAGGAAATCAGCACCTTCATCCAGGGTGTCTCCGAGCGCGCCGTGTTCTCCTCGCTGGGGCTGCCCGATTCGATCCTGCTGGGTGGCGGCTGCAGCATCACCGGCGGCACGCCGGCCTGCGCCACCTTGCCCGGCACCACGGTGGTGGTCAACCGCAAGGTCAACACCCCGGGCGGACCGCTCAACGGCTACGAGCTGAACCTGCAGGCGCCGTTCAGCTTCCTGCCTGGCGTATGGAGCAACTTCGGCCTGCTGGCCAACTACACCCACGTCAAGTCGAAGATCACCTACATCACCCGGGTCGACAATCCGAACACGGCCGCCAACGAACTGCTCAGCCAGCAAGCCAACTTCGTGGGCTTGTCGCCCAGCGCGCATAACCTGACCTTGTACTACGAAGATCCCAAGTTCAGCGCGCGCGTGTCGGCGGCGCACCGCTCGGCCTATCTGCTCAGCGTGCTGGGCGACGTGGCAGGGCATGACAACACGACGGTGGACGGCTCGACCAACATCGACTTCAGCATGTCGTACAACATCACCCCGCAGCTGCGCATCAGCCTGGAAGGGCAGAACCTGACCGACGCGCCGCTGCGCTACGGCCGCGATTCGCAGCGCAACGACACGCTGCTGTACGTGCACTCGGGCCGCTCGTTCGTGCTGGGGCTGAACTACAAGTACTAATCACAAGTACTAATCACAAGTACTCATCACGAGTACTGCCGCCGCACGCAACGACAAAGGCCGCGCCTCCGACAGGGGGCGCGGCCTTTTTCATGCTGGCTGCGGCGACGCTTAGAACACCATGCCGCCGGCCACATCGATCGTGCAACCGGTCACCCAGCCCGCATCCTCCGACACGGCGAACGCCACCGCCGCGGCGATGTCGGCGGGCTGTCCCACGCGTCCCAGCGGCGTTTTTCCGACCAGAAAATCGGTCATGCCTTTGGCCGATTCCGCATTGCCTTCCGTCGCCACAAACCCGGGCGCGATGCCGACCACGCGGATGCTGCGCGGACCCAGTTCCATGCCCAGCGTGCGCGTCAGGGTATCGACCGCGCCCTTGGTGGCGCAGTACACATGCACGATCGGGTAGGGGCTCTTGGCCAGGCCCGAACTGATGTTGACGACGACGCTGCCGGCGGCCATGACGCGGGTCGCCGCCTGGGTGGTCAGCAGCAAGCCGCGCACGTTCAGATTGAAGTGCTGATCGAAGCTGTCGGCGCTGATGGTCTCCAGCGAATCCGGGTGGTAGATGCCGGCGTTGTTGACCAGAATATCGAGTCGCCCGAACGCAGCGACGGCCCCGTCGACCAGCGGCCCGATCTGGTCCGGCTGGGAAATGTCCGCCTTGATCGCCACCGCCTTGCCGCCCGCGGCGATGATTTTTTGCACAACCACGTCGGCATCCTCGGCGCTGCGCGAATAGTTGACGACCACGTGCGCGCCGTCGGCGGCCAGGCGCAGCGCGATGCCCGCGCCGATGCCTTTGGATGAACCGGTAACGAGTGCCACTTTGCCTTGAAGGTTGCTCATCTGTGTAGCTCCTGTGTAGTTGAACAAGCATGGTACGCTCGTCACCTGCACAGATAAATGGGGGTAATCGGGATGGAGAATGAAGCTGAGCTTCATAATCAGGCGCACCAGCAAGCGTCCGGTAACGCGCTCAATCGACGCATCGCGCCCGACCTGCTGCCCGCCATTGCCGCGTTCGCGCGCATTGCGCACCACGCCAGTTTCACCAAGGCGGCAACCGAACTGGGCATGTCGCCGTCGGCGCTGTCGCAAACGCTGCGCACGCTCGAAGCGCGGCTGGGCGTGCGCCTGCTGGAGCGCTCCACGCGGCGCGTGGGCGTCACCGAAATCGGCCAGCGTTTCCTGAACGATGCGCAACCCGCACTGGCCGCGCTGGCCGTGGCGATCGACGGCGTCAACGAGTCGCGCGACAAGCCGGCCGGCTTGCTGCGCCTGAACGTGTCGCGCACGGCCGCCGATATCCTGGTGATGCCGCATCTGGCCGCGTTCCTGGAAGCGTACCCGGACGTGACGGTCGAACTGCAATGCGACAACGCCCTGGTCGACCTGGTCGGCGGCGGCTTCGACGCCGGCATCCGGCTGGGCGAAAACCTGGCGCAGGATGTGGTGGCGGTGCCGTTCGGCGGGCGCCACCGGATCGCCACGGTGGCAGCACCGGCCTATCTGGCCGGGCGCGCGCCGCCGCGCAAACCCGAAGACCTGCTGCAGCATCGCTGCATCAACGCGCGCCTGGCCGGCGCCATCTACCGCTGGGAGTTCAGCCACAAGGGACGCGACTTCGAGATGGAAGTGCCGGGGCCCGTGGTCAGCAACGACGGCGAGATTATCCTGCACGCGATCCGCGCAGGCATCGGCGTCGGCTGCGCCTTCGAGGTGATGGTGGACGAGGAGGTACGCGACGGCCGTTTGATCGCGCTGCTGAAACCCTGGTGGCCGACGTTTCCCGGGTTCTACCTGTACTACTCCAGCCGGGTGCATGTGCCGCGCAAATTGCGCGTTTTTATCGAATTCATGCAGGAACGCTTGAACGGCGGACACGATCGATACCATCATTTACAAATTGCATAAAAATCAATACAATCATCCGATTTGCCCAGGGAACGGTATGAACTCTTTTATGTCACGCAAAGGGCGCTTGCTGCCCGGCTTGCTAGCCTGCGCCATGCTGTCACTGATGGCTTGCGGCGGCGGCAGCGACTCGTCGCCGGCACCGGCACCGGCGCCAGCACCCGTCAACGCCAAGCCAACCGCCGTGCTTGCGCTGGCGGCCGACACTGGCGCGCCGTCGCTGGGCGCGGAAGTGGCCGTGAGCGGCGCCGGCAGCACCGACCCGGAAGCGGCCGCGCTGACCTACACCTGGGCGCTGCAGTCCAAGCCGGCCGACAGCGCGCTGACGCTGAGCGCGGTGAATGCGCCGGCACTCAAGTTCACGCCGGACCGGATGGGCGCCTATGTGGTGCGCCTGCGCGTTGCCGACCCTGCCGGCGCGTTTGCCGAGCAGGACCTGACCGTTACCGTGGCCAATCACGCGCCGGTCGCAGTGGTGGACAAGTCGGCACTGACTCTGTTGAGCGGCAATGCCGTCACCGCCTCGGCAGCGCTGAGCTACGACCAGGACGGCGACGCCTTGACCTACGCGTGGTCGGTCGAGAGCAAGCCGGCCGATGCGCCGGCCGGCATCGCCCAGTCCAACGGGTCCGAGCTGGTCTTTACGCCGGAGCGTCCGGGCAGCTATATCCTGCTGCTCAAGGTCAGCGACGGCAAACGGCCGGTCGTCACCCGGCTCGACGTGAAGGTGCTGGCCCAGAGCGCCGGTACCGTGGCGCTGCCGTTCACGCCGCTGGAAGCGCGCTACAGCAAGTCGCTCGATCAGGCGATCATGGTATCGAGCGCGCCAAACGCGCTGAAGATCGTCGATCCGTTCAGCGGTCTGATTAAAACGGTGCTGTTGCCGGCGCCCGCCAAGGCCCTGACGCTTAGCGCCGACGGCAAGCTGGGCGCCGTGCTGCACGAGGGCGTGGTATCGCTGGTCGATCTGGCCAGCGCCACCCTCGTGCAAAGTTCATCATCGGGCGGAGCGCAGACCGAGGTGTTCCTGACCAATGGGGGCGTGGTGTTCCTGATTGGCCAGACCGGCGGACAATGGGTGACGCCGGCGGTGACCACCATCAATGCGCGCACTGGCGTGCAAATGCCGGCCCCGGCCAATGGCGCCGGCCACGGCTATTTTTACGGCGTCATGCGCGGGGTGTTTTCAGCCATCAACAACAAGGCCTTCGCCGTATCGAGCGGCCTGTCGCCCACCGACCTGACCTACTTCACCGTCGATCCCTTGACCAGCGCTTTGCTCAGTGTGGGCGACTCGCCGTATCACGGCGACTATGCGATCGACTCGCCGCTGTTCCTGTCCAATAAGGAAGACCTGGTCTTCACCTCGTCAGGCACCTTCTTCCGCACGGATACCCTGGCCTACGCCGGGCGCCTGGGCTCGACGGGATCGCTCATTTCCCTGAGCCAATCGAGCGCCCAGGAAACCCTGGCCATCGCGGGCATCAACGGCCAGTATCCTGATTACGGCATGACCTATCCGACCTTTTACAAGCGCTACACGGGCGCGCTGATGTCGTTCGGCGGCGATCTGTCGCTGCCCATGATCGGCGGCTTGCCCAGTTACGGGCGCAGCGTCTTCCACAGCGCCGCCGGCAGCCATGTGCTGCTGGTGCAGACCGGCAGTGCGGCCTCGACGGCCACAGGGTTGAAGTTCTATCTGATGTACCGTTAAGCGGGCAGTGGGCCGGTGCAGCACTGCACCAGTCCACCATCGACTCCCACCAGCTTTGCAAAGGCAACTATGGACTACCAGCGCGTGACAGCCGTTGCGGTGCCAGCCGGTTCCGCCGTTACCGGGATCTATCCATCGCTCAATCTGGCGGACGCGTTTGCGGTCCCGCTACCTCTGTCGGCATCGACCGACCCCGAAGTGCTTGCCCGTTTTATTTTCGCGCACCAGCCGGCCTGGATCAGTCGGCTGATGCGCGTGCGCGACGCGGTGGTTGCCGGCTTCGGGTTGAAGACGGCGACGCATCTGGCCACGCTGGCACAGGGCGCCCCGGCCAGCCGGCTCGGCATTTTCAAGGTGTACAGCAAGAACGACAGGGAAATCATCGTCGGCGAGGACGACCGGCACCTCAATTTCCGCTTGTCGATCCTATGCGCCGACGATCCCCTGACGCAGGGTGGCCGCCGCCTGACCTTGTCCACCGTGGTTCATTGCCACAACCTGCTTGGACGCATTTACATCCTGGTGATTGGTCCGATGCATCGCCTGGTCGTCAAAGCCAGCCTGCGCCGGGCCGCCCGCCTTGGCTGGCCTTGATGGTATCTACAGGGCGCTGACGCCTGCGTCGTTGCACTTACGAACTATCACTAAATCTCTTCAGCAACATAGATGTTGAGCAACTAGACCGGCGGTTTTTTCTGCGAACTACGCGGCAGTATGCGCTACCCCAAGCTTTGCCGAGCTTGCCCCCTTTATTATCAACTACATAATTCAGCGACTCCCGTCGCCGGATCGAACCATTCGCGGTTCGGTCGGCGTAGGGACTACAGGCTGACGGTGTACGAACTTTTAAAGGGGCTTACGATGAAAGAGGGGAAGATTGGCAGACGGGCCTTCATGGGACGTTCTGCCCTTGCATTAGGCGCGTCGAGCATGCCGCTGGACCTGTTGGCGCAAACCACCGTGTTGGTCCGGCCGGAGTGGCAGGCTTTCAAGACCACGCCGCGCTACGACTCGCTGTTGACGGCGATCAGTTTAATGAAGGCCAATACGAATGCGGCCGATCCAAACAGCTGGGCGTATTGGATGAATGTTCATTTGAATTATTGCCCGCACGGCGTTCCCTATTTCCTGGCCTGGCACCGGGGTTACCTGTACCACTTCGAGCGGCGCCTGCGCCTGGTATCCGGCGACAACCGGCTGGTGCTGCCGTACTGGGATTATTATTCGTACGCCACCATGCCGGCGGAATTTACCAATTCCAGTAGCGACAACCCGCTGTACGCCGACCGCATGAACACCAACGTCCAGCCGGTGTTGACCATGACGCCGTTTTCGCCGACGTTCATTAATTTCCAGCGCAACACGAGCAACGCCTTCGAACCGGTGCTGGAAGACGCGCCGCATAATCCGCTGCACGACCTGATCGGCAATGTGATGGCCACGATGGAGTCGCCGCTCGACCCCATTTTCTGGCTGCACCATGCCAACATCGACCGCCTGTGGGTGGCCTGGGTCAGCGCCGGCGGGGGCCGCAAGATGCCGGTGGCGTCGAACAGCTACTGGGCCGGCAGCCACACCTACGCAAGCGGTTTGAGCCTGTCAAGAATCGCCACCCACAGCACCCGCACCACCCTGGGCTATCGGTATGCCAACGAAAAATTGCCGCTGGTCCTACCGCTGGCGCAAAAAAACAGCTCCTTGATACGACGGGTGCAAGCCACGCCGGAGAATCTGCCGGGATTCATCCCGGCGGTGGGGCCGTTCCGGCTGACGGGGCCGCGACAGACCGGCAAGCAGACTTTTTCGGTCAGCGGTGCACTGGACGTGGGCCTGGATGAAAAGTCCATCAGTGTGCAGCTACCGGCGAGCACCGAACACGCGCGCGCGTTGGCCTCCATCGGCGCGGGCAAGGTGGCCACGATCCCGGGGCGCTCGGAGGGCTACCGTTCCGGCCAATTGGTGTTGGACAATATCGAACTGTCCGATCTGGGCAAGCGCGGCGGCTACTTCTACCGGATGTATCTGAATGTTCCGCCCAGAGGGAACAGCGCGCGGCCCACCAGTATCTACATTGGCACTTTGGGCGCGTTCAAAATTCATGGCGCGATGCATCATGCCGGCGCCGCGGTGCAGTTGATCTATCCGATCCGCGGTGCCTTGGCTGGCGCAACGTCCGACGAGTTGAGCACGATGTCGGTGTCGTTCTTCCGCGTCAGCGGCGAAAACAGTCCGAGGGGCGGGCTGATCGGCATTGGGGAGGTGCGGCTGGAAGTGTCGACGGAAGATGTGGATTGAGGCTGCGGTAGCGCGGCAGCGGTTGTGAGGCAGCGTCCGGCCCGTGGATGAAGCTTTTCACGGGCCCGTGTCATCACCTGGCGACACGCCCGGAACCCCGGCGCAACACCCGCGCCGGGCATCGATGTGCGCGCTTTCGTGTATATTTCGTCGATTATGGAGAACTCATGATCGATACTGAAAAAACTGCAACCGCCGAGCTGGCATTCGAGCTTGGCAAAATCACCCGTCAAGCGATGCCAGCCGGCAGCGGGGAAGCTTATCGGACGCACTTGTTTGACTTTGCCAACCGATTGATGGAAGCCGGCCATGACAAAGTGGTGGCGGACATGCTGCTGGTGTTTGTGGCGGGGTTTCAGGCCGAGCCGCAGCCGGATCGGCGTTCGGCACAGTAATCTCGCGTCGTTGTGATGTGGCGCCGCCTTGCACCAAGAACAATTCGCTGCAGTGGTGCATTGTCTTTTTTGAGAGCTTACGCAATAAGTTCTCTACTACATCGCTACGAAAAAACTTACTTGGCGCAACCTTTTCTTTGCTGAGATCGATGGCGTCACCCCGCGAGAAGCTGAACAAGCGGGTTGAGTCGCTATATCAAGAGGCTGGAGGCGCGGGTAGGCCGCCGGTCACCTTGGCACGCATACCCGTCGCCCAGCAGTGCTTTACTTCGTGGGAAGAGAGCCTCAAAGATATGCTTTGCAAGAGTCAAATCATTCGTGAGAAAGAAAGTCGGAGAACAATTAGCGACCATGCTAAACAGCGCGCCATTTCTGATTTTCGACGCGGCCCGCGCGTTGCAGCGGCGAGTAAGGGTGAGGCACCCCGCGGTCGTTTTTGCATAGTTCCCGTTGTCGATGACAAGTCTGCAAAGAGGAAGCTAGATAAAGCTGATATCCAAAACAAAAAAAGCAGTTACGCGTGAACGTAACTGCTTGATCTGATGCTACTAAATTCGTGGTAGGCCGTGCGGGATTCGAACCTGCGACCAACGGATTAAAAGTCCGCTGCTCTACCAGCTGAGCTAACGACCCCGAAAGAGGCAAAATTATAGCCGACCTTTTCCGTTTCCGCTAGGAAGAATTTCAGAAAGTTGAAAATTTATGCCAGCGCCGCCGTGACCTTCAGCACTTCCTCAGCCGTCGTGACCCCTTCGACAATCTTGTACGCCCCGGCAATGCGCAGCGGTTTCATGCCGTCGGCCACGCTTTGCTGGCGCAGCGCGAGCAGATCGGTCTCTTCGCCGATCAGGCGCGTGAAGCCTTCGGTGATCGTCAGCAGCTCGTAAATGCCGGTGCGCCCGCGAAACCCCGTCTGGCGGCATTCCGGGCAGCCGATGGGGCGGTACACCGTGGCCGGCTTGGGAATGTTCCAGGCGCCACCGATGCTGTTCCACACTTCGTCGCTCAGTTCACCATCGGCTTTCTTGCAGACCACGCACAGCGTGCGCACCAGCCGCTGCGCCATGATGCCGATCAGCGTCGCTTCCAGCAGGTAATACGGCACGCCCAGCTCCAGCAGGCGCATCACCGCCGACGGCGCGTCGTTGGTGTGCAAGGTCGACAGCACCAGGTGGCCCGTCAGCGCTGCCTGGATCGCCATCTCGGCCGTGCCCAGGTCGCGGATCTCGCCCACCATGATGATGTCCGGATCTTGCCGCATCAGGGCCCTGACGCCGTCGGCGAACGACAGGTCGATGCCCGGCTGCACCTGCATCTGGTTGAACGCGGCCTCGACCATCTCGATAGGGTCCTCCACCGTGCACACGTTGACCTCGCTCGTGGCCAGCGCCTTGAGGGTGGTGTAGAGCGTGGTGGTCTTGCCCGAACCGGTCGGCCCCGTCACCAGAATGATGCCGTGCGGGCGGTTGGTCAGGTAATCCCAGCGCGCGGCGTCGTCGGCCGGAAAGCCCAGTTCCGGCAAGGTCTTGACGACCACGTCCGGATCGAAGATACGCATCACCAGCTTTTCGCCGAAGGCGGTCGGTAAGGTCGACAGGCGCAGTTCCACTTCCTGGCCGCCGCTGGTGCGCGTCTTGATGCGCCCGTCCTGCGGGCGGCGCTTTTCGATCACGTCCATCCGGCCCAGCAGCTTGATGCGCGCCGTCATGGCAATCATCACGATGGCCGGCACCTGGTAGACCTGATGCAGCACGCCGTCGATGCGGAAACGGATCACGGCCATTTCGCGCTTCGGTTCCAGATGGATATCCGATGCGCGCTGTTCGAACGCGTACTGCCACAGCCAGTCGACGATATTGACCACGTGCTGGTCGTTGGCATCGACTTGCTTGTTGGTCTTGCCCAGCTCGACCAGCTGCTCGAAATTGTTGCGCAAGGCCAGATCGTTGCCGTTGGCCTTGTTGGCATCCTTGATGGACTTGGCCAGACTAAAAAACTGGGAAATGTATTGGGAGATTTCCAGCGGGTTGGCAAACACCAGCTGGATCTTGCGGCGCGAAATCTTGGCGATCTCGCCTTCCCATTCCATCGAGAACGGTTCAGCCGTGGCCACGACCAGGGTGGTGCCGGATAGTTCGGTCGGCAGGATATTAAAGCGCGCCGCGTAGCTGGCCGACATCACGTCGGCGACCTTGGTGAAATCGATCTTGAGCGGGTCGATGCGCATGAACGACAGGCCCACCTTGGCGGCGGCCCACTCGCTGAGCATGTCGAGCGTCATCATGCGGTGCGGGGGCAGGGCCGAGACCAGCTTGCACTGGGCCACGGCCGACAGCGGATGCATGGAGCCGATGGCGTTCTTGAGGATGCTCTGGGCTTGCGCGAACTGGGCCTTGACGTGGGCCTTGTCGACAATGCCGTCGGCCAGCAGCCACGAGAAAATCACTTGCAGATCGAGGGCGCGCGGGCGCGTTTTGGGCGTCCCGGGAAGCGCCTTGTCGGCGATGGCGTTCTGGTCTGCGTTCAAGCGTTTCTCCGGTGGTCCCTGTGCGAAACTGGCGCGCGGCGCGACCGCCAGCAATTGACCCGCTACCGATCAGGCTACTGCAGCCTTGATCCCTTTGACCCAGGACTTGGCGGGAAGTTTTGTGTTCGTGACAATGTCCTTGGCGCGCGCCTCGAGTGCCTCGAAGTCCAGGGCGGGGCGGGTGCGAAAGCAGATCGCCACAACGTTGCCGTCATGGACTTCCGGCAGGCAGATCACGTGGCCGAAGCCGAACTTCATGGCCTTGATGTTCTTGGCGAAGCTGGGATGGTCGCCGAACAGATTGACGGTCATGATGCCGTTGGGCGTGAGGCAATCGTTGCAGGCGCGATAGAACTCGGCCGTATCGAGCACGGGGCCGCGCGCGGTGGCGTCGTACAGGTCGCACTGCAGCACGTCCAGCGAAGCCGCGTTGGCAGGGTCGTTGACGAAGTCGAGCGCGTCCATTTCAAGCACGTTCAGGCGCGCGTCGTTGGGCGGCAACTTGAACATGGATGCGCAGATGGTGACCACGGATGGGTTCAATTCGACGGCGGTGACGCGCGCGTCTGGAAACGTCCGGTAACAATATTTGGTGAGGGTCGCCGTGCCCAGGCCCAATTGGGCGATGGCTTGTGGCTGTTCTATGAACAACATCCACGCCATCATTTGCTGCGCGTATTCCAGTTCCGGCCAGTCGGGCTTGCGGATGCGCATCGCACCCTGGACCCATTCGGTGCCGAAGTGGAGGTAGCGGACGCCGGCCTGTTCGGACAAGGTGACGGGGGCGAATTTGGGCTTGCGGGCAGGGCGGCGCGATGACTCGACCTGTTCGATGGATTTTCGTTTGATGAGCATAGGCTATTATCGTTGCACGCCTTACTCATACGCAAGCGAAACAACAGCGTCGTCCCCCAGCTGGACTAGCGCGTTCCGCGCTACTTCCGATTAACGGAATTCGTCCGGCTCGACCGACACGCGCAGGCGCACCCGCTCGCCCGGGTCGCGCTGCATCATGCTGGTGTAGCTGCGGCCGCGGTAGTCATACGTCACGTCGTAGCCGATGGTGCGCTTTTCCCAGGCGTCGACCGTGCGGCACTGACGGATCGCCTGCTCCTGGATATCCTGTGGCTGATTGGCCATCTGGCGCCCGTCGTTGCTGATGCGGTCGCCCACGACCGCACCGGCCAGCACGCCGGCTGCCGTTGCCGCGGCGCGCCCGCTGCCGCCGCCGACCTGGTTGCCCAGGATGCCGCCGGCAATGGCGCCGACGATGGAGCCGCCCGCGCTACGCTGCTGGGGCTGCTGCTGGACCGGCACCTGCACATATTCGGTCTTGCACTCCTGGCGCGGCTGGCGGATCTGTTCAACGCGCGGCTCGACCCGCACCACGCGGCCGTAATCTTCAAACTCGGCCGCCTGGACCATCGGCATGGCGCCCAGCGCCAGTGCCGACAACATTATTTTGCTCAGTAAATTCATGGTGGACCTCTTGGATGGATACTGTGGGGTGACTGATTTGTCTACGCTACTATGACTTCCTTAGTCCTATATTAGTCGCGCTCCCTCCGCACGAGTGATCCTTGTGGCAACAATTTGTAACAGCAGGCAGTGCGCGGCGCGGACCGTTGCAAAATCCCTTTTCACACAGAAAACCATGTGTTTAGCGATAAATGCTTCTGAATTATTACAAATTGCGTCTGCTAAACGATATTCGGGTTGATTAGGTTTGTACAAAACGTTACCCTTATACGATTCAGGGGTATATTGGCGGCTGGCAACCAGATCGATTGGCATTAAGAAGGAACCGCAGCACATCCGACCATACCTGGACCACTTGAGGGAAAAATGAGTTTGTTGATAACAGTGCCGCCCAACTTAGTGCAGTCCATTCGCGCTTTCCGCGTTGTCGAATTGCAGGAAGAAGCCGTTCGTCTGGGGCAGCACTTTCTGTATGCCCACTGTGCCGATACCCTGACCAAGCAGCAGGTGTGCGCGCGCATCGGCGAAAGCTTTCATTTTCCTAAACCGTACAGCAAGAATTTCGATGCCCTGCGCGAATCGCTGACGGAAACGGTCAACAAGGCGGGGCCGCAACCCGGCTTCATCGTCGTCATCGAGCAATTGCCCAACACGCAGAAATTCGACAAGGAAGCACGCGAAACCTTGCTCGACGTGTTCCGCGACGCCGCCGACTACTGGGCCGAAAAGAAGGTGCCGTTCCGCGTCTTCTACTCCTTCGAATAAGCGTTCGCCACCGCCTGGCTGGTCAGCGCAGTGTCTGCTGCGCTGCAACATATCTTGCCCGGTTTGTTGGTCTGGCCTGCCGGTCAGGGTACAATGCGCGCTATGAAAAACATTGTGATCCTCATTTCCGGGCGTGGCAGCAACATGGAAGCCGTCGTCCATGCCGCCAAAGCCGAGCAATGGCCGGCCCGCATTGCCGCGGTCATCAGCAATAAAGCCGATGCCAAGGGGCTCGAATTTGCCGCCGCGCAGGGTATTCCCACTGCCGTCGTCTCGAACAAAGACTATGCCAGCCGGGAAGCGTTCGACGCCGCCCTGCAAGCCACCATCGACCGGTTCGCACCGGATTTGGTGGTGCTGGCCGGCTTCATGCGCATTCTGACGGCGCCGTTTGTGGCCCATTACGAAGGGCGCATGCTGAATATTCACCCGTCATTGTTGCCGCTGTACCCAGGCTTGCACACGCACCAGGCGGCCCTCGACGCGGGCGACCAGCGCCACGGCGCGACGGTCCATTTCGTCACGGCGGAACTGGACCATGGTCCGGTCGTGGCCATGGCCGAAATCGACATCGTGCCGGGCGATACGCCCGATACCCTGGCAGCGCGCCTGCTGGTCCAGGAACATAAATTGTATCCCCATGCCATCCGTCTTTTTATCGAAGAGCGGCTCAGCATCGACAACGGCAAGGTGAGCATCGCCGCCGACCACGCCTAGCGCACCATCGGGTCAAGCTCACCGAAGCGTCACCACTAGCAATACCAATAGCAGCACCAGTTAAATTTAAGGAATTACATGAGATTGCCTCCAGCGATCCTCGGCAATACTGAAGAAGTATTGCGCGAGATCTTGCGTTTTTCGGCGCCCGCCGACACCACCTTGTCGCGTTACTTCAAGGATCACCCGCGGCTCGGCTCGCGCGAGCGCGGCGCCGTCGCAGAAGGCATCTATGCAATCTTGCGTAATAAATCCTTCTTCACCGACTTCGCCGAAGCCGGCAGCAGCGCCACCATGCGCCGCCTTACCATTCTCGGCCTGGCCGAAGCGGTCGGCGCCGATGCGCTGGGCGGCCTGACGGAAGAGGAAACGGAATTTCTGGCGCGCATGGCGCAGATCGACCGCAACCTGATGCCGCCGCAAATGCGCGCCAACCTGCCCAAGTGGCTGTTCGACAAGTTCGTCGCCCAGTATGGCGAAGCGGAAACGCTGGAACTGGCCCATGCCTTGAACCAGCCGGCGCCGCTGGATCTGCGCGTCAATTCCATCAAGGCCACGCGCGACGATGTCGCCGCCGAGCTGGCGCAAGCGCCGATCGCCGCCATGCCGATGCCGTATGCCCCGCTGGGCTTGCGCGTGCTGAAAAAGCCGTCGCTGCAAAACCTGCCGCTGTTTAAGAGTGGCGCCATCGAAGTGCAGGATGAAGGCAGCCAGGTGCTCTCGCAGATCGTCGGCGCCAAGCGCGGCGAAATGGTGGTGGACTTCTGCGCCGGCGCCGGCGGCAAGACCCTGGCGCTGGGCGCGCTGATGCGCAACACGGGCCGCTTGTACGCCTTCGATATTTCCGAAAAGCGTCTGGCCAAGCTCAAGCCGCGCCTGGCCCGCAGCGGCCTGTCCAACGTGCACCCGGTACAGATTGCTCACGAGCGCGATGCCAAGATCAAGCGTCTGGCCGGCAAGATCGACCGCGTGCTGGTCGATGCGCCGTGCAGCGGCCTGGGTACCCTGCGCCGCAATCCGGACGTCAAGTGGCGCCAGAAGATCGAAGCCATCGCCGAGATGCAGGAAAAGCAAGCCTCGATCCTGGACGGCGCCGCGCGCCTGCTCAAGGGCGGCGGCCGCCTGGTGTACGCCACCTGCAGCCTGCTGAACGAGGAAAACGACCAGATCGTGGAAAACTTCCTGGCCGCGCACGACGAATTCGTGCTGGTTCCGATGAGCAAAGTATTGGCCGAGCAAAAAATCGATCTGGAGATGGGCGACTACCTCAAGCTGTTGCCGCACAAGCACCAGACCGATGGTTTCTTCGCGGCCGTGCTGGAACGCAAACCGATGGCGCCCAAGCCACCGCGCGCCAAGGCCGGCGATGAAGCCGACGCAGATGCCGACGCGGAAGCCGACGCGGAAGCCGACGCGGAAGCCGACAGCGACGCCGACAGCGGCCGCGCTGCCCAGTAAGCGCGGTGTTGCCCGTGCCACTGTCTAACATGCTCACCGAGCTGCTCGACGACATCCGCAATCCCGGGGTGTTGTGGCAGGCCGCGGCCATCATCGTGTGCATGGCGCTGGGCTGGTGGCTGGCGCGGCTGCTGCGCAACGCCGTGGTGGCGCGGCGCAACGGCGGCGCTCCCGTGCCGCCGCTGGGTCCGCATAGCTTTGCCCGCGTGCTCGGCCCTGTGCTGACCCTGGGTTTCCTGTACCTGGCCAAGTACGGCATGGCCAAATACCAGCCGGTGCACCTGCTCAAGGTGGTGGTGCCGCTGGCCGCCTCGTTCGTCATGATCCGCATTGCGTTCTATGCGCTGCGGCGCATCTTTGCGCGCCACAGCCCGTTGGGCACCTCGCTCTTGACGTTCGAAAAAATCTTCGCCCTGATCGTCTGGGTCGGCGTGGCGCTGTACATCATGGGCTTGTGGCCCGACGTCTTCGAGTTCCTCGACGACACTACCTTGCCGCTGGGCCGCCATAAAGTGTCGCTGGCGGCCATCGGTCAAGCCCTGGTGTCGGTGGTGCTGCTGCTGATGCTGGCCTTGTGGGCCGGCGCCGCGCTGGAAGAGCGCCTGATGGGCGTGTCCGGCATGCACAGCTCGCTGCGCGTGGTCATGGCACGCATGAGCCGGGCCATCCTGATCGTCGTCTCCGTACTGCTGAGCCTGTCGTTGGTGGGCATCGACCTGACCGTGCTGTCCGTGTTCGGTGGCGCGCTGGGCGTCGGTCTCGGTCTCGGTATGCAAAAGATCGCCAGCAATTACGTCTCCGGCTTCGTGATTTTGCTTGAGCGCAGCCTGGCCATTGGCGACATGATCTCGGTGGACAAGTACACCGGTAAAGTGACGCACATCAATACCCGCTACACCGTGCTGCAAGGTCTGGACGGGGTGGAAACGGTGTTGCCCAACGAAATGCTGATCTCCGGCCCCGTGCAGAATCAATCCCTGACCAGCCGCACCATCCGCGTGGCCACCGCGCTGACCGTATCGTACGAGAGCGACTTGAACGAGATCATTCCCTTGCTCGAAGCACAACCGATCGGCGTCGCGCGCGTGGTCGAGTCGCCCGGCCCCGGCGTGTCGCTGCTGCGCTTCAGCCCGGACGGCTATGAGCTCGAACTGGGCTTCTGGATCAGCGATCCGGAAAACGGGCGGGGTGGAGTGTTGTCTGAGGTTAACAAAAAGATCTATGCGCTGGTCGCTGCGGAGCAAATCAAGTTAGCCTATCCGGCACGCGATACGCGCCAGCTGGACGCGCGCATGCTGGCCATGCTGGGCGATGTTGCACCGTTGCGCCCGCCAGTTAATAATGGCAACGGTAATTGAAATGATTTGTGAGATTGTGCCGTGCGGTATTGGAACCGCGTAAAATGAAAGACTCAGCCGTTCCCGCAGTTGCTCGCGTCGTTGAACTGGCAATCACTTTGGAGCAGTAATGACCTTTAGTACCATGTTTCACGCAGTGCTTGAGTTCCTGGCGGGCGGTCTCGTCGGTTTCTCCGGTTGGCAAGTGTTCTTTTATACGCTACTCGTGACGCACATCACGATTGCCAGCGTCACCATTTATCTGCACCGCCACCAGGCCCACCGGGCGCTGGAGCTGCACGCTATTCCGTCGCACTTTTTCCGTTTCTGGCTGTGGCTGACCACCGGCCAGGTGACCAAGGAATGGGCTGCCGTGCACCGCAAGCACCACGCCAAGTGCGACACCGTGGAAGACCCGCATAGCCCGGTCACGCGCGGCATCAAGAAAGTCTTGTTCGAAGGCGCCGAGCTGTATCGCATCGAGTCCAAGAATCAGGAAACGATGGACAAGTACGGTCACGGCACCCCGACCGACTGGATCGAGCGCAACCTGTACACCCGTTTCAGCTGGCAGGGCATCGTGCTGCTGTTGATCGTCAACTTCACCTTGTTCGGCGTGATCGGCATTACTATCTGGGCGATCCAGATGGCGTGGATTCCTATCACCGCTGCCGGCATCATCAACGGCATCGGCCACTACTGGGGCTATCGCAACTACGATTGCGCCGATGCGGCCACCAACATCATTCCTTTCGGCATCCTGATCGGTGGCGAAGAGTTGCACAACAATCACCACACCTATGCCACGTCGGCCAAGCTGTCGTCGAAATGGTACGAATTCGACATCGGCTGGATGTACATCCGCATGCTGGAAATGGTGGGCCTGGCCAAGGTCAAGAAAGTGGCGCCGAAACCGGCGTTTGAGCATGGCAAGCTGGTTGCCGACTTCGATACCTTGCAGTCGGTCATCGCCAACCGCTACGACGTGATGGCCAAGTATGCCAAATCGGTCAAGCTGGCCTGGCATGAAGAAGTCGAGCATCTGCGCGCCAAGTCGGGCCTGGAGCACCGCGTGCTCAAGTCGTCGCGCAAGTTGCTGCAGCGCGAGCCGGGCAAGCTGGAAGCGCCGCAGAAGCAGCAGTTGGTGGAACTGTTTGAACACAGCAAGGCGCTGGAAACCATGCACAATATGCGCGTGGAACTGGGCGCCATCTGGGAGCGTTCGCACTTCACCCGCGACCAGCTGCTGCACCAGTTGCAGGACTGGTGCGCGCGCGCCGAAGCGTCCGGGATCAAGTCGCTGCAGGAGTTTTCCCTGCGCCTGCGCAGTTACGCGTAAGTATTGACCGGCACTCACAGGCACGACAGCACGGCTCCTTCGGGAGCCGTTTTTGTTTGTAGGCAACAGTGTGTGGGGTGGCGATCAGCTTGATTATGATGATGTCATCTCGCTAACCAGACATTGCCATGACCAACTCCCCAACGCTGCCATCGACGCTCAGCGTCAGCCTCACCATCAACGATACGGCGCATCGGCTCGATATCGATCCCGGCGTGACCTTGCTCGATCTGCTGCGCGAACGGCTGCAGCTCACGGGCGCCAAGAAAGGCTGCGACCATGGCCAGTGCGGCGCCTGTACCGTGCTGGTCGATGGCCGCCGCATCAACAGCTGCCTCAAGCTGGCCGTCACGCTCGACGGCGCCGAGGTGACCACCATCGAAGGCATCGGCACGCCGGAGGCCCTGCATCCCTTGCAGCAAGCCTTTATCGACCACGACGCCTTCCAGTGCGGCTATTGCACGCCGGGGCAGATCTGCTCGGCCAAGGCGCTGATCAACGAAGGGCACGCCAGCACGCGCGAAGAAGTGCGCGAGTGGATGAGCGGCAATCTGTGCCGCTGCGGCGCCTACACCAACATCACCGACGCGGTGGTGCACGTGCTGGCCACCGCCAAGCGGGGGCCGCTATGAAGCGCTTCGACTACCAGCGCGCCAGCGACGCCGCCGGCGCCGTACAGGCCGCCAGCGCTGACAGCACGCCCGGCGCCATCCGCTTTCTGGCCGGCGGCACCAACCTGGTCGACCTGATGAAGGAAAACGTCGAGCGTCCCGCCACCGTCATCGACATCAACCGCTTGCCGCTGGCGGCCATCGAAGCGTTGCCGGACGGCGGCGTGCGCCTCGGCGCCCTGGCCACCAACGCCGACACCGCGCAGCACGCGCTGGTCAAGGAGCGCTACCCGGTGCTCGCGTCCGCCATCCTGGCCGGCGCCAGCCCCCAGCTGCGCAACGCCGCCACCAATGGCGGCAACCTGAACCAGCGCACGCGCTGCTACTATTTTTACGACACGGCCACGCCGTGCAACAAGCGTGCGCCGGGCAGCGGCTGCGGCGCCATCGGCGGCGTCAACCGCATCCACGCGATCCTGGGCGCCAGCGAGCAATGCATCGCCACTTTTCCATCCGACATGTGCGTGGCGCTGGCCGCGCTGGGCGCCACCGTGCGCGTGCTGGGGCCCGACGGCGAGCGCGGCATCGCGTTTGCCGACTACCACCGCCTGCCGGGCGACGAGCCGTGGCGCGACAACCATCTGAAGGCGGGCGAACTGGTCACCGGCATCGACTTGCCTTCTGGCGATTTCAGCAGCCACTTTACCTACCTCAAGCTGCGCGACCGGCTGTCGTACGCGTTCGCGCTGGTGTCGGTGGCGGTGGTGCTGCAGCTCGAGGACGGCGTTGCGCGCGACGTGCGCATCGCCTTGGGCGGCGTGGCCCACAAGCCATGGCGCGTGCCGGAAGCGGAAAGTTTGCTCAATGGACAGCGGCCAACGCCGGAACTGTTCGGCGCCGTGGCCGACCGCATCTTGCAGGGCGCGGCGGGGCAGGGCGCCAACGACTTCAAGATTCCGCTGGCGCGCCGTGCCATCGTGCGCGCGCTCAAGCAGGCTGTTGCGGCCACGCCCCAATCCCAAACCGCCAAGTGCGTTGCTTGAGGAGTAGTTTATGTCCCAGATTCCCCAGTCTCAAGATTTCCAGTCGCCAGTGACCTACTCGAACGATTCCCAGGCGCAGAATGCCCAGGCGCAGACGCCGCGCATTGGCGACAAGCTCAGCCGCATCGACGGCATTGCCAAGGTCACCGGCGGCGCGCACTACGCCGCCGAGTATTTCCCGGGAGGGATGTTGTATGGCTGGATCGTCTCCAGCGACATCGCCAAGGGCCGCATCGTGGCCATCGACGACGCCGCGGCCCGCGCCGTGGCTGGCGTGGTCGAGGTGATCACTCACCTGAACCGGCCGCACCTGCCGTTTTTCGACGCCAGCTATTCCGACGATGTGGCCGTGCCCGGCTCGCCATTTCGTCCGTTCTACGATGCGAAGGTGGCTTTCGCCGCTCAGCCGGTGGCGCTGGTGGTGGCCGAGTCGCTGGAGGCGGCGCGCGATGCGGCCGGCCTGATCCGCATCGACTATCATGCCGAAAAACACAACACTGACTTTACCGTCGCGCTGGACGAGAAGTTCGAGCCCAAGCGCAAGCGCCAGGGATTCCAGATGCCCAAGCCGCGCGGCGACGCGCAGGCGGCCCTGGCCACCGCGGCGGTGCGTCACGATGCCACCTATCATCTCGGCACGCATCACCATAATCCGATGGAGATGCATGCCAGCACGGTGGTATGGAATGGCGACGGCAGCATCGATGTGTACGACAAGACCCAGGGTGCGCAAAACGTGCAGGCCTACCTGGCGTCGGTGTTTGGCTTGTCATCCAAGAAAGTGCGGGTGCTCAATCCGTACGTGGGCGGCGCCTTCGGTTCCGGCTTGCGTCCTCAGCATCAGGTATTTCTGGCCACCCTGGCCGCGACCATGCTCAAGCGCTCGGTGCGGGTAGTGCTGACGCGCCAGCAAATGTTCAGCCATGTGCACCGGCCGTCAGCGATCCAGTCCGTGTCGCTGGGGGCCGACGCGTCCGGCAAGCTGCAGGCCATTGTCAACGATGCGACCACGGCCACCTCGCGTTTCGAGAACTACATGGAAGTGGTGTGCAACTGGGGCTTGATGAACTACGCCTGCGACAATGCTTCCGCGGAATACACCATCGCGCCGATGGACACCTACACCCCGGGCGACATGCGCGCGCCGGGCGCGGCCACTGGCATGACCCTGTTCGAGATCGCCATGGACGAGCTGGCCTATGCGGCCGGCGTCGATCCGCTGGAGCTGCGCCTGCTCAACTATTCCGACCGCGACGCCATGAACGACAAGCCGTTCACGTCCAAGGCGCTGAGGGAAGCCTATCAGCAGGCCGGCGCGCGTTTCGGCTGGGCCAGCCGTACGGCGGCGCCCCGGTCCATGCGCGACGGCCGCGAGCTGGTCGGCTGGGGCGTGGCCACCGGCATGTGGGACGCGATGTTTTTTAAGACGGCAGCGCGTGCGCGGCTGGACTGGCAGGGCAGGCTGGAGGTGGCGTCGGCCACGGCCGATATCGGCACCGGCACCTACACCATCATGGCGCAGGTCGCCGGCGAGACGCTGGGGGTGGCGCTGGCCGACATCGACGTCAAGCTGGGCGACAGCGACTTGCCCGACGCGCCCGTGGAGGGCGGTTCATGGGGCGCGGCCTCGACGGGCGCTGCGGTGCAGCTGGCCTGTACCAGCCTGGGCGACCTGTTGTTCAAGGCCGCCGCCGAGATGCCGGGCAAGCCGCTGGGCGATGTGAAGCGCGACGACGTCGCCTTCGCCGATGGCAGCCTGGTGGTCACGCAAGACACGGCGCGGCGCGTGCGCCTGGCCGACATCGTCAAGTCCACCGGCAAGACTTGCCTGGAAGCGGAGGAAACCGCCAAGGCTGGCGTCAAGGATCTGGTGAGCATGGTGCGCAAGGCGCGCAACACGCACAGCGCGATATTCGCCGAGGTCAAGGTCGACGAGGAACTGGGCGTGGTGCGGGTCACGCGCATCGTGGTGGCGGTGGCGGCCGGGCGCATTCTGAATCCGAAGACGGCGCGCAGCCAGATCCTGGGCGGCGTGGTGATGGGCATCGGCATGGCGCTGCATGAAGAAACCTTCATGGACCACCGGCTGGGGCGCTTCATGAATCACAGCCTGGCCGAGTATCACATTCCGGTCAACGCCGACATTCACGACATCGAGGTGATTTTTGTGGACGAACCCGATCCCGAGGTCACGCCGCTGGGCGTCAAGGGTCTGGGCGAGATCGGTATCGTGGGCACGGCGGCGGCGGTGGCCAACGCCATCTTTCATGCGACCGGCAAGCGCGTGCGCTCGCTGCCCGTCACGATCGACAAGATCATCGCGGAATAACGCAGCTGCTTGGTACCACCAGCCTCGAAACCGTTTCCCTCGCGAAGGCGAGGGCCCATAGCACCTATGCTCAAAGATACTCTGGACCCTCGCCGCGTTCCCTCGCCTACGCGAGCGCAAGGTAGTGGCGGATCGGGGCAAACTCCGCGCCACAAAACAAAAGAGCCGCACACTTGCGTGGCGGCTCTTCTGGTACTGAATTCGAGATCGCAGATTACTTGATCTTGGTTTCTTTGTACATTACGTGCTTGCGGGCTTTAGGATCGAACTTCATGATCTCCATTTTCGCAGGCATGGTGCGCTTGTTCTTGTCGGTCGTGTAGAAGTGACCCGTACCCGCGGTCGATTCCAGCTTGATTTTGTCGCGGCCAGTTTTTGCCATGATAGCTCCCTAATTAAACTTTTTCGCCACGGGCACGCATGTCGACCAGAACGGCATCGATGCCGACCTTGTCGATAACGCGCAGGCCGGCGTTGGACAGACGCAGGGAGACCCAGCGATTTTCCGATTCTACAAAGATACGACGGTTCTGCAGGTTAGGCAGAAAACGACGCTTCGTTTTGTTGTTAGCGTGGGAGACGTTGTTGCCAACCATCGGACCCTTGCCAGTTACTTGGCAAACACGTGCCATAGCGCACTCCTAATGAATATTCCAAAATTGGAAAAACGAGAGTATAGCCTGAAAACCATTGGTGAATCAATGACTTGTGAAAAACAATTGTGTCACAGTTATCCAATAATTTAACAATCGTAGCAGGTGGCAGCGTGGCCGGCGCGCGCGCGGGGCGCCAAGCCGGCCACGCCCTATTTTTCACCGGCGATATCCAGGATGCTCGAGAGGGCGTCTTCATAGCGCTCGATACCGCGCTTGCGTTCGGTGGCGCGTGCCAGCACTTGCTCCAGAGCATACTTGCGCGCGCTGCCGGCAACCGTGCGCTGCCAGGGATCACAACCGGCCGCCTTCGATTCCGACACCGTCCGGTGCACCTTGGCGGCGTACAGTTGGATCGCCGTCAGGCCGGACTGGATCGCCTGCTCGGACGCGGTCAAGGTCTTGGCCGTTGCCGCCGTGCCAGCCTCGCCACCCGCCATCAAGGTGGCCAGCTTGCTTCTCGGTTGCTCCAGCAACGACTTATCCAGCGCCGGCAGGGCCGTGTCGACGTAGTCCGGCGTGCACCCGGCCGGCGGGTCGGCGGTGGTGAGCGTTTTGATCTTGTCGGGCATCACGGTGAGCGTTTCGAACAGCAGGCTGACCTGCTGCGCCGTGTCGCTCAGGTAACGGGCTGCGTAGCGGTCGCGCACTTTGAGCAGGGGTACGCCATCCTGCCGATTCGATTCCTTCAGTTCGGCGCTGATTTCCTTGCGCCGCTCCCCCGACAGGGTGCTGTCGTTGGCATCGAGCTGGCGCTGTAACTCCTGGCGCCGCAGTAAGTTGACGTTCATTTTTTTGCCAGAACTGAACAATGCAAGACTGGTGGCCGATTTGAAGATCATTTCCGGGTCGGCGCTGTAGGCTTTCACGTACCAGTTGCCCACGTCGTCCTTGGCAAGCACATAATTGGTGCTGCCGCCGCCGCCCACGGTAACCTTGTTCACATTTTGCCAGTACAGTTTTTCCAGTTCTTCCTTCACATTTTTCTTCTCGGGCTCAAACGGATTGGCGTAGTACTTGACCCAGTCCGCCAGCATGTTGCGGTACTGGCGGTCGGTGCCATCCTGAAAAGCGCTGCTGGAATACACGCTGCGCAAGTAGTCACTGGCGGGGCGCAGGTAGATCATCGATGTGCGCTGGCTATGGGCGGCCTCGAGCGCCGCGACGATATGAGCCGCCGTGGCCGGGTCGCCGGCGGCCAGCGCGCGCACGCGTTGCGCCTGCAGGCTGGCAATCAGATTGTCGAGTACCTCCAGCGCCGTGCCGTTGTGGCAGCCGGGCCCGCTGCACGGGGCGCCGGGTTCCGGGGGCAGAGCGCTGACGGCAGTGTGCGCCAGCGCGATATCTTCACTGCTGTGCTTGCCTTTGTCGGCTGCAGCCGCCAGCGCCTTCAGCTTCAATACCAGCAGACCGCGCATGCCGTCCACGCCGGTGACGCCGGCGTCTTCGCCCGATCGGATCACCTCCGGGCGCAGTGCCGCGACCACGCCGATGACCCGTTTGCGCTCGTTGCCCCGGGTCGCGTCGAGCGCACTGGCTGTGGTCCGTGCGGCATACGCGGTTTCGAGCTCGAGCACCGTGCTGGTCATCTGTGTGGCCTGGCCATCCAGCCTGGCCACCTCCTTGTTGTGCGCATCGGTCTGCAACAGCGCAATACTGGCCTGTGCGGTGATGTGCGCCGACAGCGCCTTCAGGATGTCGGCGCGGTTGGCTGCCTGCCGCATGGCGCCATGCGTCAATCTGGCATTTTCCGCCGTCAGGTACGTGGACATCTGGGTCAGGCGCGCGCGCCGCTGCGGCGCCACCCCTGCGCCTGCCGCCGCCTCGCGCTCAAGCCACTCCGCCAGCGGCTTGAGCGCGCCGTCCTGTGCCTTGTCCTGGTCGCGCAGCGGCTCGGCCGGATACAGCGCCGTGATCGCTTGCCGATCCAGCAGCGCCGCTTGCAGATCGGCCAAGTCCGCGATCGCGCCGCCCCCCAGCAGCGTCTGTTCGCCCACCACGGTGCGGTGCGCCGCCACCATGGCGGCAATGTCGGCCCGGTACGCCGCTGCGCTCTGGCGACTGGCAGCAAGCTGTGTTTTCAGCAGCTCAAGCTGCTGGCGCTGTGCCGAGGGCGCGCCGGTGCCAGCATCCGCCGGATCCCCCACAGCCGGCTTCGGAAGGACGCGCCGTGCCATATTCCGCGGATCGAGCTGATGCAGTATTGCATCGAAGGCGGCCGAGGGCGTCAGGCGGAAGGCATCGCCGATCGCCTTGGCCTGTACGCTGGCCGCGCTGTTTTGATGTGCGGTATGCAATTTGCGCCGCTGTAAGTCGTTCGCATGCACGAGGATGGTATTGCCCAGCGACTGCAGCACGGCGATCTGGGTCGCGAACACTTCTTTTTCCGCATCCGTGAGCGAAGCCGGAGCGGGGTTGTCGAAAAGCTGCTGGTTGTTCACCGTGAAAAGCATCTTCTGCGCAAAGTAGATCAAGGCTTCGTTCAGGGCATACACCGCGTTGTCGATGTCGGCCTGCGCGGTCCTTCTGTCAGCGGCACGCTGGCTATATGCAATCGTGACGTTCTCGGTCAGCCTCAGCAAGCCCGGCGTGGTGCGGCTGCCGACCGGAGTGTCGATGGGGGTTTGGTGAGCTCGACTTGTCTCCGCTGGTTTTTGATAAAGCGCGGTGGTAGCCGCCATCGGCTTATCCGTCGGCTTATATGCCCAATGCACCCGGCTTTGTTCCTTGGACGGGATGACCTCATCCGCGTACAAATAGAGCAATTCGCAAAGAAAGCGTTCGTTAAACGGGATTGTGGTTTTCAAATCGCACGGCGGCGTGCCATCATCGGCCGCAGCGATGGCTAACGGCAAGGCCGACGCCTCGGGGGAATGCTTCAACTTGTCATTGGCCGCCTTGATCCGTATATACAGGTCGGTCAGCACCGGCCTGGCCGCCATCGCCAGCGACGTATATTGCTTGACCTGGATTTCCTGCTCGTGCGAAAACGGTCCCTTGTAGACATCGACATCGACCTGCACCGATGCGCAGCCGCTGGCCAGCAGACCCACCGCCAGCGCGATGGCTCTGACTGCCAGCCTAGATGTCATACTCTTTGGCACAATGTCGGCCATGTTGTGGGTGAACTTCATCTGCATTACTCCTGCGCTGCCAGGTCGATCATCGTCTGCATCGCGCGGCGCTCTTCACGCATGCGCGACATGTCGGTCCAGATTTCGCGCGGCACGTCGGGACCGGTCGCATCGGCCTGGGTAGCGCTGGCGACCACACCCAGCGCGCGGTCCACCGAACTGAAGAACGATTCCGGATTTGAGCCCATCACGACCACCAGGCGGTGATCGCGCGGCGCCTCGCGAAAGCCTTCCGGTCCGAACATAATCAGGCGGCGGTTCAGTTCGATACGACTGTCGCCCTGCGGCGCGATGGCGTCAACCGGCGTGCCGCTTACGCGCACCGCGCTGGTGTCGGCGTCAACCCTGCCGGAGAGCGAGTCGACCAGGTCGGCGCGCACCCAGCCGGAGGCGAACGCGGTCTTCGACAAGGCGCTGGCCTGGCCTTGAACACGGATGCGGTAAATGGTGGGCGGCATCTGTTCCAGCGGGTCGAAGGCACCCAGGTAGTAGGTCTGGCTGATGTTCGACGTGGGCGAGTGGCCCAGTACGCCAGTGGCGCCCACCCCCAGCAGGCCGGTTTGCCACGGCGCGGCGCAACCGGTCAACAGGGCCAGCATGCAGGTACACGCCAGCCAACGGCTTTGAATCAACATGGAACTTCCTTTCGGTTCGCGAGTCGGATGGTTACTGACCCGGCGCTGCGGATGGGGCGGGCGGCGCCGGATTGATCGGGGGAACTGGTGGCACGGGTGGCACCGGTGGCACGGGAGGAGCATCGGGCGGCGCACTGTCCGGGCCGCCGCAGGCTTGCGGCACGGCGGGATCGACAAAGCACAGATCCACCGTGTCGAGGTCGGCCCGCACGCTGTCGAGCCCGCTGTAACTGGTGGCCTTGCCCTTGATGTCGAGCCGTAGCATGCGCGCGCCGCGCGGCAGTTTCAGCACGTGAAAGCGGCGGTACAGGGCGTTGGCGTCGAGAAGCTCGCCGCGGGCGCTGTCGAGACGGTGGCGCTGCGACCCCAGATCGACACTGACCGACAACGCCGAGTCCGCTGCTTTGCTTACCCCGCCGCGCAACTCGACCTGCAGTGTGGCCGCCTGGGCCAGCGGCGCGCCGAAGACGATGTCGATCCTGCAGCGGGCCCGTGCGCGCTGGCGGCCACCGCCGCGGGTCTCCAGGAACGGCCCCTTGTTGCGGATTAGGGACAGGATTTTGCGGTCGTCGGTGCGGGTGACCCGCACACTGTCGCGATCGCAGGCCGCCGACGACAGCACCCGAGGATCCCCGAACGTGGCCGTGTCACTGGCGCGCGCGAGGCAGCAGGTTAGGGCCAGCACGGCCGACATGGCACAAAACAATGGACGAATGAACATGATCTGCCTCTTGGAACCAGATACACGAAGGACACCTCGACGGCTTGACCGGGAAGCAAACAGCCGAACGGCAGGGACGAGAGTGTTGGCGAATTGACTACATCGTCAATACTACCCTTCAAATAATTGGCAGATAGAAAATATTTTTTCGCGTATCAAATTAACAACAGGCAACCATCGTCCCGCATTTCGTCCAGCATTGTTACTTGCGCCGGCGGGCGTAATGCGATATCCCCTTCGCTTCCGGGAGGGTCTTGCCGACACTATCAAGCTTTGGTAGGCTTGCTGGAGCGGCATGCCGTTGTGGTCCACACCGATTGAAAGGGGCGCCCCATGTCACTTGCGCTGTACGGTCACCCGTTCTCTTCGTACACCCAGAAAGTGCTGATCGCGCTTTACGAGAACGCGATTCCGTTCGACTTTCGTATTCTCGAGCGCGACACACCCGAACATACGGCCGAATGGCTGCGGCGCTGGCCGCTGCGCAAGTTCCCATTGTTGCTGGACGGCGAGCGCGACATCGTCGAAACCAGCATCATCATCGAATACCTGCAGCTGACCCGGCCCGGGCCGCTGCCCTTGCTGCCGGCCGACCCCATGGCCGCGCTGGAGGTGCGCTTTCTCGACCGTTTCTTCGACCTGCACGTAATGAACGCCATGCAACTGGCCGTCGACGGCGCGCTGACGGGCGATCTGGTCAAGCGGCAAGATGGTTTGACCATGGCGATCACCCGGCTGGAACGCGCCTACGCCTGGCTGGAAGGCCATCTGGCCGGCAAAACCTGGGCGGCCGGCGGCGCCTTCACGCTGGCCGACTGCGCCGCCGCGCCCGCGCTGTTCTACGCCGACTGGACCCACCCCATCGACGCGTGCTTCCCCTTGCTGCGCGATTACCGCGCCCGGCTGCTGGCCCGCCCATCCTTTGCCCGCGCCGTCGACGAAGCGCGCCCGTACCGGTCCTACTTTCCGCTGGGCGCCCCCGACCGCGACTAAAGCGGCGGGAAGCGGCGTGAAGCAGCGTGGTCGGGCAGGCTTGGCTTACAATACGGCTTTGCTCCGGCTTTGCCTCGGCTTTGCCCAAACCTAACTATATGACCGACTCCAACGCCACTTCCGCCGCCACCCCAGCCGTCGTCACCGAATCGGCCTACCTGACCTTGCACTACCGTCTGGCGGCCGCCGACGGAACCGACCTGATCACGACGTTCGCCGGCAATCCGGCCACCCTGATGCTGGGGCAGGGCCAGCTGGCGCCGTTCCTGGAAGCGTGTCTGATCGGCCTGCCGGAAGGCACCCACCGGACGTTCGACCTGGCGCCGGCCCAGGCGTTCGGCGAACGCAATCCCGACATGGTGCGCGACGTCACCCGCGCCACGCTGGACGCCAACTCGGCGCCGGATGCCGACTACAAGGTGGGCGACCTGGTCGACTTCGCCGCGCCCGGCGGCGGGCGTTTCGCCGGCGTGCTGCGCCAGCTGCGCGACGATTCGGCCACCTTCGACTTCAATCACCCGCTGGCCGGACAGGCCCTCACGTTCGAAGTCAAACTGATCTCGGTGTTGTAACCCGGCGGTATTCGATCAACAGCTGGCCAGCCAGCAGCCAGCCAAACCGCCCACAAGGAATGCCATGGAAAGCGAAATTCTCTTAGCCCAGCCGCGCGGTTTCTGCGCCGGCGTCGACCGCGCCATCGAAATCGTCGAGCGCGCGCTGCAGCAGTTCGGCGCGCCGATTTATGTGCGCCACGAAATCGTCCACAACGCCTACGTGGTGGAAGACCTGCGCAACAAGGGCGCTATCTTCATCGAAGACCTGGACGACGTACCGGCCGGCAACACGCTGGTGTTCTCGGCCCACGGCGTGTCCAAGGCCGTGCGCGCCGAAGCCGAGGCGCGCGGGCTGTCGATCTTCGACGCCACCTGTCCCCTGGTGACCAAGGTCCACGTGGAAGTGGCCAAGATGCGCCGCCAGGGCTGCGAAATCGTCATGATCGGCCACGACGGCCATCCCGAAGTGGAGGGCACCATGGGCCAGACCGACGCCGGCATGCACCTGGTGGAAACGGTGGCCGACGTCGCCACCTTACAGGTCGGCAATCCCGACCAGCTGGCGTATGTGTCGCAAACCACCTTGTCGGTGGACGACACGGCCGACATCATCGCCGCGCTGAAGGTCAAGTTCCCCAACATCATCGAGCCGAAAAAGGGCGACATCTGCTACGCCACCACCAACCGCCAGGAAGCCGTCAAGTTCATGGCGCCCCAGGTGGACCTGGTGATCGTGGTCGGCAGCCCCAACAGCTCCAACTCCAACCGCCTGCGCGAAGTGGCGGAAAAGAAGGGCACGCCCGCCTACATGGTCGACAACGCGTCGCAGATCGACCCGCGCTGGCTGGAAGGCAAAGTGCGCTTCGGCGTCACCGCCGGCGCGTCGGCCCCGGAAGTACTGGTGCAAGCCGTCATCGATCGCCTCAAGGAACTGGGCGCGCGCAGCGTACGCGCCCTCGAGGGTGTCGAGGAGCATGTGACGTTTCCGCTGCCCAAAGGACTCGACGGCATCAAGCCCGGCGTGGCCTGATGCGGTCCACGGCAACACTGTTGATCAAAAACAAAATTTAATTTGGAATACCGTTTATTTTCCGATATTAGTTTTTACTAACCTTCGCTATCATGGCGACGCCCATTTCATTTGTCATGCGGACGTCATGAACGTTCAGATGAGAGGGTACGAAAACAGCGGCGCGCGATCAGCGGCGGCAGGCAGGCCAGGAGCGGCACTGCGGGTTATCCCGGGGTGCCGTTTTTGTTGGATAGACCTAAAAGAGGCGAACAATCATGGATACCTTCATCCAGCAGATAATTAATGGCCTCGTGCTCGGCAGTATGTACGCCCTGGTGGCGCTGGGCTATACGATGGTGTACGGGGTGCTCAACCTCATTAACTTCGCCCACGGCGACGTGCTGATGATCGGGGCCATGGTGGGCCTGTCGATCCTCAAGCTGCTCGAGGTGGTGGCGCCCGGCTTGCCCGGCTACGTCAACCTGGGCATTGCGATCCTCGGCGCCATTCCGGTCTGTATTCTGGTCAACATCCTGATCGAGCGGGTCGCCTACCGCCGCCTGCGCAACGCCCCCCGCCTCGCCCCCCTCATCACCGCCATCGGCGTCTCCACCTTGCTCACCACCTTTGCCATGATGATCTGGGGCCGCAGTCCTCTGTCGTTCCCGCAATTGCTCTCGACCGAGCCGATTAACGTGGGCGGCGCCGTCATCTCGCAAACCCAGATCCTGCTGCTGGCGCTGGCGGCCATGTCGATGGGCGCGCTGGTGTTGCTGGTGGAACGGACCAAGATGGGCCGCGCCATGCGCGCCACCGCCGAGAATCCCCGCGTGGCCGGGCTGATGGGGGTTGATTCGAACAGCGTCATCGTGGCCACCTTCGCCATCGGCGCGGCGCTGGCCGCCGTGGCCGGGGTGATGTGGGGCGCCAACTATTCGTCCATCCAGTTCGCCATGGGCTTTTTGCCGGGCCTGAAAGCCTTCTCGGCCGCGGTGCTGGGCGGCATCGGCAACATTTACGGCGCCATGATCGGCGGCATCTTGCTGGGCCTGATCGAGTCGCTGGGCGCCGGCTACATCGGCGACCTGACCGGCGGCTTTCTGGGCAGCCACTACCAGGACATCTTCGCCTTCGTGGTACTGATCATTGTGTTGACGATCCGTCCGTCCGGCATCATGGGCGAACGCGTGGCCGACCGCGCTTAAAGGGACACATCATGGCTCTCCTCCAATTCGACGTCGCGCGCGACCCCAAGCGCGCCTACACCAGCATGGCCATCCTGCTGGCCGGCCTGCTGATCTTTCCCTTCATTGCCCAGCAGTTCGGCAATTCGTGGGTGCGCATCATCGACATCGCGCTGCTGTACATCATGCTGGCGCTGGGACTGAACATCGTGGTCGGCTTCGCCGGCCTGCTCGACCTGGGCTACATCGCGTTTTTCGCGGTGGGCGCTTACCTGACGGGGCTGCTGGCCTCGCCCCAGTTCGCCGCCTTGCTCGAATCCATCGTGGCCATGAATCCCTGGCTGGGCGAAGCGCTGATCACCCTGCTGGGGCCGGAAATCCGCGACAACGGCATCCACCTGTCGGTGTGGCTGATCGTGCCGCTGGCCGCGGCCGTGGCCGGTTTCTTCGGCGCGCTGCTGGGTGCGCCCACGCTCAAGCTGCGCGGCGACTACCTGGCCATCGTCACCCTGGGCTTCGGCGAAATCATCCGTATCTTCATGAACAACCTGAACGATCCGATCAATTTCACCAACGGCCCGCAGGGCATCAACCTGATCGATCCGATCCGCATCTTCGGCGTGTCGCTGGCGGGCGAACCGGGTTCCAAGGCGACCGTGATCGTGGGCGGCTTTTCCATGCCCTCGGTGAACGCCTACTATTTCCTGTTCCTGTTCCTGTGCATCGCCATCGTGTTCATCACCTCGCGCCTGCAGCACTCGCGCCTGGGCCGCGCCTGGGTGGCGATCCGCGAAGATGAAATCGCCGCCAAGGCCATGGGCATCAACACCCGCAACGTCAAGCTGCTGGCCTTTACCATGGGCGCCTCGTTTGGCGGCGTGGCCGGCGCCATGTTCGCGTCGTTCCAGGGCTTCGTCTCGCCCGAATCGTTCTCGCTGACCGAATCGATCGCCGTGCTGGCCATGGTGGTGCTGGGCGGCATCGGCCACATTCCTGGCGTGATCATGGGCGGCGTGCTGCTGGCGGCCTTGCCGGAAGTGCTGCGCCACGTGGTCGAGCCGGCCCAGAACGCCATCTTCGGCAAGGTGCTGATCGAGGCGGAAGTGCTGCGCCAGTTGCTGTACGGCCTGGCCATGGTGCTGATCATGCTCAATCGCCCGGCGGGCCTGTGGCCGTCGCCCAAGCACGAAGACCGGCCCGATGCCGCCGAAACCAACAAGCCAGACGCGTTTCCGGCGTAACGGGGGAAGGTAATGAGCGAGCAAAAGATGAGCGAGCAAACGATGAGCGACCAAATCATTCTGAATATCGCCGGCGTGAACAAGCGCTTCGGCGGCCTGCAAGCCCTGACCGGCGTGGGCATCAAGATCATGAAGGGCCAGATCTACGGCCTGATCGGCCCGAACGGCGCCGGCAAGACGACGTTTTTTAACGTCATCACGGGGCTTTACCAGCCCGACAGCGGCACCTTCGAGCTGGCCGGCAAACCGTATTCGCCGTCCGCGCCGCACGAGGTGGCCAAGGCCGGCATTGCCCGCACGTTCCAGAACATCCGCCTGTTCGGCGAAATGACGGCGCTGGAAAACGTTATGGTGGGCTGCCACGTGCGCAGCCACCAGGGCGTGTTCGGCGCTGTGTTCCGCCACAAGGCGGCGCGCGAGGAAGAAGCGGGCATCCGCCGCCGCTCGCAGGAGCTGCTCGACTTCGTCGGCATCGGCCACTTCGCCGAGCGCACCTCCAAGTTCCTGTCGTACGGCGACCAGCGCCGGCTGGAAATTGCCCGCGCGCTGGCGACGGAACCGAAGCTGCTGGCGCTGGACGAGCCGGCCGCCGGCATGAACGCGACCGAAAAACTGGCCCTGCGCGAGTTACTGGTCAAGATTAAAAACGAAGGCAAGACGGTGCTGCTGATCGAGCACGACGTCAAGCTGATGATGGGCTTGTGCGACCGGATGACGGTGCTGGAATATGGCAAGCCCATCGCCGAAGGTCTACCGGCCGAGATTCAAAGCAATCCGGCCGTCATCGAAGCCTATCTGGGAGGTGCTCACTGATGGGCGAAACGATACTGAAAGTGCAGGGCCTGAAGGTGGCCTACGGCGGCATCAAGGCCGTCAAGGGCATCGACCTGGAAGTCAACAAGGGCGAGCTGGTGACCCTGATCGGGGCCAACGGCGCCGGCAAGACCACCACCCTGAAAGCCATCACCGGCACCTTGCCGCCGTGTTCGGTGGAAGGGGTGATCAGCTACCGCGGCGAAGCGCAAAAGGGCGCCAAGTCGTTCGAGCTGGTGCAGAAGAAAC
Source organism: Janthinobacterium lividum (assembly GCA_943372275.1). Lineage (GTDB taxonomy): Bacteria > Pseudomonadota > Gammaproteobacteria > Burkholderiales > Burkholderiaceae_D > Telluria_A > Telluria_A lividum_A. The sequence continues at coordinate 53,236 of CALRYE020000007.1, read as the reverse complement.
TGGCCATGGTGCCGGAAGGGCGCGGCGTGTTCACCCGCATGTCGATCCAGGAAAACCTGCTGATGGGCGCCTACACGCGCAACGACAAGGCGGGCATCGACGCCGACGTGGAAAAGTGGTTCGCCGTGTTTCCGCGCCTGAAGGAACGGGCCTCGCAGATGGCCGGTACTCTGTCGGGCGGCGAGCAGCAGATGCTGGCCATGGCGCGCGCGCTGATGAGCCATCCGGAACTGCTGCTGCTCGATGAGCCGTCGATGGGCCTGTCGCCCATCATGGTGGAAAAGATTTTCGACGTGATCCGCGATGTATCGCGCCAGGGCATTACCATCCTGCTGGTGGAGCAGAACGCCAAGCTGGCGCTGCAGGCCGCGCACCGGGGTTACGTGATGGATTCGGGCGCGATCATCATGAGCGGCAATGCCGACGACATGCTGCACGACCCGCGCGTGAAGGCGGCGTATCTGGGCGAGTAGGCCCGCGCTGCATTGGACCTGCCGCACTGCCGGTACGGGGATCACGCACAAATGCTCCGGACGAAAAAAAGCCCCGAACCGGTCGGGGCTTTTTCATGACCAACCCGGCGCACCGGGCAGGACATTATGCTTTTGCAGCAGCTTTTTGCGCGGCCTGGGTGAACTGGGTCACGGCGGCGTTGACGTTGGTTTCGACAGCCTGGGCAGCTTGCTTGGCGGTCTTGCTCAGTTGCTCGTAACCGGCGTTGGCGTTACCGATGCTGGCTTTGAAAGCGGCAACGACGTTTTCCGAACCGGCAGGGGCGTTCTTGGTGACTTCGTCCACCAGCGAGATGACCTTGCGGTTGGTCTCGGCGATCTGGTCTTCAGCAGCTTTGCTGAACTCGGCCTGGGTACCGGCAGCGATGGCAGCAACTTGCTTGCCGTAAGCGATGGCTTTTTCAGCTTTTGGCTGGGTCTGGGCAGCGGTCAGGGCGAAGAATTCTTGTGGGTCTTTGGCCGACAGCAACTGCTTGGTGGTGTTCGACGACTCTTCCAGCGCTGCCTTGGCAGTGCTGATGTTCAGTTCGACCAGCTTTTCGATACCTTCGAAGGCCTTGGTGGTCAGCGACGAGAAGATGGCGAATTGCGATTCGAAGTTGGCTTTGGTGGCGTTCGAAAACTGCTCGGGAATTGCAAACATATGTGTTCTCCTAGTATAGATAATCTGGTGTGACGAGAATGCTGCGAATGTACCGGTGAAGCAGGCGCTGGACCAAACTGCATGTTGTGCAGCGCAACAAACCCTATTCTACTGAGTTTTATAGACGAGTCAAGCGCTTTTTGTGCGGTGCACCAATTGCTGTTTAGCCCCGCACGAGCGTACTTTGTTCGGTGTTGCGGCCGCTCCCTGACGTTGACCGCAAGCGCATTTTCATAGGGAAACAGCGGCCTCGGAATCTGCATCAGCCGGGCTGTGCTAGACTTGCCGCCGCTCCCTGGACCCCCTATGGCGCACTGCAGCGACATGACCAATAATTGATATATGTCAAACATCCCACCGAAAAATGTTGCGACGCGCCAATCCTCATCATGGCTGTCGCCCATCCCCATCTTTTTCGTGCTGCTCTGGAGCACCGGTTTCATTGTCGCCAAGTTCGGTTTGCCGTATGCGCCGCCGCTGACGTTCCTGCTGCTGCGCTGTACCGCGGTGCTGATCGTGCTGCTACCGTGCGTGCTGATCTGGAAGGCGCCGTGGCCCACCGGCAGCATCGGCCACATCGCCATCGCCGGTTTGCTGCTGCAGGCCGGCTACCTGGGCGGGGTGTGGTGCGCCATCAAGCTGGGCATGCCGGCCGGCGTGTCCGCCCTGATCGTGGGCATGCAGCCGATCCTGACGGCAGCGGCGGCGCCCCTGATCGGCGAACGCGTGCGTCCGTTGCAGTGGCTGGGCTTGCTGTTCGGCCTGACCGGCGTGGCCATGGTGGTGTATGCCAAGATCACCCTGGTCGGCCTGTCGCCGCTGGCGATCGGGTTTTCGCTGATGGCGCTGGTGTCGATCACCATCGGCACCATGTATCAGAAGCGCTTTTGTCCCCAGTTCGACCTGCGCACCGGCACCATCATCCAGTTCGCCTCCACCGTCGCGGTGCTGCTGCCGCTGGCATGGCTGTTCGAAGACCTGAATCCGGGCTTGACCACCATCGACTGGACTCCGCGCTTCGTGGGCGCATTGCTGTGGTCGGTCTTCGCGCTGTCGATCGGCGCCATCTTCCTGCTGTTCAAATTGATACGGCGCAGCGACGCCACGCAGGTCACCAGCCTGCTGTACCTGACTCCGCCTACCACGGCGGTGATGGCGTGGATCATGTTCGGCGAAGCGTTCAGCGCGCTGGGTGTGGCCGGCATGGCGGTGGCGGTGGTCGGGGTGGCCTGCGTGGTCAGGAAATAGCGCGCGGCATATGGGGCTCGGCATATGGCACGGGCGCACAAGTTAGCCTGCAATAATGACACCACTTCAGGAGGCGCTGTGATTACAAGCGAACAACAAGCCATGGTCGACGCGGCCATCACGTCGCGCCGCTCGGTGCGGGCGTTTTTGCCGATGCCCGTGGCGCGCGACGATATCGAGCGGATCCTGGAAGTGAGTGCGCGCGCGCCGTCCGGTACCAACATCCAGCCCTGGAACGTGCATGTGCTCACGGGCAATGCCAAGACGCGCCTGTCGGACGCCATCCTGGCCGCGCACGCCGATCCGGACACGGCCCGCCAGCATGTCGAAGAGTATGCCTACTATCCGCACCAGTGGACTTCGCCCTACATCGAGCGGCGCCGCAAGATCGGCTGGGACCTGTATGCGCTGCTGGGGCTGGGACGCGACGACAAGGCGGGCATGCACGCGCAGCACGGCCGCAACTACCGGTTTTTCGACGCGCCGGTGGGCCTGATTTTTACAATTGACCGGGTGCTGGAGCAGGGGTCCTGGCTCGACTACGGCATGTTTTTGCAAAATATCATGGTTGCCGCGCGTGCAAGAGGGCTCGACACATGCCCGCAAGCGGCCTTCACCCAGTACCACCGTATCATCGCCGCCGAGCTGGCGTTGCCACCTGAACAAATGGTCGTGTGCGCCATGGCGCTGGGATTTGCCGACCCCGCCAAGGTGGAAAATACATTGCGCACGGAAAGGGAACCGGTCTCAGGCTTCACGCGCTTTCTGGAATAAGCGCGTACACTGATGGGTATCAGCACGACCACCGATAGTCGCGTTGTTCCACAGCAAATTTCATTGCGAGAAATGTTAAATTCGCTTGTGATTGCTGAGTGCTTTGCTACACTGCAACTTGGTTCAGCTGTTAGCTACAAAGGAAATTCCCATGTTCAAGTTTCTTATCGGCTCGATGGTCGCATTCGCCCTGACTGCGTTCCCGCCCCCGGCTGCCGCGAAAAAGTCACAGCGCGCCACCGCCACCAAAACCAAAAAACAGGTCGTCACCAAGGCGCGCAGCAGGCGCACCATGGTGATTGCCCCGCGCCCCAGCGCCAGTGCGCGCAACAGCGTCGTGCGCCGGACCATCATGGTGCGTGGAAAGCGCAAGGTCATCTATCAGCGGGTGCTGACGGCAGGCGTGGCCAGTGCGCCTGCCGCCTACATCACCAGCGCGGGCGACCGTGCCGGCCTGAACCTGACGCGCGATGCGCTGTCGCTCAAGTCGAATGTGGCCTTTGTGGTGGATCAGAACAACGCCGAAGTGTTGTTCGAAAAGAATTCGAATGTGGCGCTGCCGATTGCCTCGATTACCAAACTGATGACCGGCTTGATCGTCGTCAAAGCCCAGCAAGACATGAACGAAATCATCACCATTACGGAAGATGACGTCGACCACGAAAAGTTCACCCGATCGCGCCTTGCGGTCGGCTCGCGTATGACGCGCGGTAACTTGCTGCATATCTCGCTGATGAGCTCGGAAAACCGCGCGGCTGCGGCGTTGGGACGGAATTTCCCGGGTGGCGTGGCCGGTTTCGTCTCGGCCATGAATGCCAAGGCGCACGAGCTGGGCATGACCGACACGCGCTATGTGGATTCGTCTGGCTTGTCGAGCAAGAACGTGGCCAGCGCGCGCGATCTGGCCAAGCTGGCCATGGCCGCTTACCACGAGCCATTGCTGCGCGAATATTCCACCGATCCCAAGTCGACCGTCGACGCGGGCGGCCGGATGATGAATTACCACAATACCAATTATCTGGTGGCGATGCCCGACTGGGACATCGGCTTGCAGAAAACCGGCTTCATCAATGAGGCGGGGCGCTGCCTGGTGATGCAAACCATCATTCAGGGGCGCGCCGTGATCATGGTGTTTTTGGATTCCAAGGGCAAGCAGTCGCGCACCGCCGATGCCGGCCGCATCAAGCGCTGGCTGGAGGCGGTCAAGCCGCCCGGCTTGTCGTAAAGCCACCGCATCACCCGACGGCCGCGATTTTCGCGGCCGTTTTTGTTTCAGGTCGGCGGCGTATAGCCCAAGGTGGCGGAAATCTGCCGGGCCGTGACGACCAAATCGTCCAGCCATTCTTCCTGCAGGCGGTCGGCCGGGGCCGAGATCGACAGGCCCGCAATCAGCTTGCCCGTATCGTCGTGAATCCCCGCCGCCATGCAGCGCACCCCCAGTTCCAGTTCCTCGTTGTCGCGGGCATAGCCGCGCGAACGCACCAGGCTCAGTTCGCGCTCGAGCTTGACCAGATCGGTGATGGAATTCTTGTTGTGGCCCGACAGCCCGGTGCGGGTGGCGTAGGCGCGGATGGCCTTGGGCTCGTCCACCGACAGGAACAGCTTGCCCGTCGACGTCAGGTGCAGGGGGCCGCGGCCACCGATGGCGCGCACCACCTGCATGCCGGAGCGCTCGGAGAAGGCCCGGTCGATGTAGACAATTTCGTCGCCCTGGCGCACCGACAGGTTGATGGTCTGCTGGGTTTTCTTGTGCAATGCGCGCATGAAATCGAGCGCCGCTTCGCGCACCGACAGGCGGCTCTTGACCACGTTGCCCAGTTCCAGCAGGCGCATGCCGAGTCGATAGGTACCCGGCTCGACCCGGTCGACGAAGCGGGTGATGACCATGTCGTTCAGGATCCGGTGCGCCGTGGACGGGTGCAGCCCGGAGACTTTGGATAGTTCCTTGAGGCTGACCGGGTCCGTGTAGTTGGCCAGCGCGTCAAGCAGGGCGACCATGCGTTCGATCACCTGGATCGAGGTTTTGGGCGCTTCAAGCGTTTCAATTTTCATGATGTGGTTGGTGCGGTGCAGTATATATGCAGTCTTTATACCACAATGTGAAAAGAGTTGCCTAGTGCCTGTCGCGTTGGCGCAAACATGGACCCGGGTGCAGGGGAGGGGCATAATGCGACTCTTACATGGCGAAATGGAAACAACGGATGGAACCGGTCAGCGAATTCAAAAGCAAAAGCGGGCTCAAGCGTATCGTCGCCGCCGTCGGTTACTCCATCGCCGGCTTCAAGGCCGCGTGGCAGCACGAGCATGCGTTCCGCCAGGAAGTGCCGCTGGTGATCCTGGGCACCATCGTCGCCCTGTTGCTGCCCGTGTCGTCGTTCCAGAAACTGTTTCTGATCGCCGTGCTGGTGGTGGTGCTGATTGTCGAGCTGATCAATTCGGCCATCGAGGCCGTGGTTGACCGTATTTCGCTGGAGCGCCATCCGCTGTCCAAGCGCGCCAAGGATCTGGGCAGCGCCGCCGTGATGCTGTCCATGCTCGTGGCGGGAGCGGCCTGGGCGGTGGTGCTGTTCAACCGCTTCTATTGAAGCGCTGCATGTGCCGGACGCGCATAAGGATAGGCGAAAGCGTTCGTTTGCATTCCGCCGCCAGCGTCGTATGCTGTTCTTCGAGGAGGCGGCAATGACACACCAATCCGATTTTGAGCTGCACGATTTTCACGTCATCATTGTTCCCGGCCTGCATAACAGCGGACCGGGGCACTGGCAAACGCTGTGGCAGCAGGCCAATAGCGATTTTGTGCGGGTGCAGCAGAACAACTGGGACTATCCACGCCTGGATGAATGGGTGGCGCGCCTGGACGCGCTGCGGGCCCGGGACCGGCGCCCGGCATTGCTGGTGGCGCACAGCTTCGGCTGCCTGACGGCCGCGTGCAGCGCGGCGCGCCATCCCGCCAACCTGGCCGGCCTGCTGCTGGTGGCGCCTGCGCACCCGGAACGCTTCGGCGTGGCAGCGGCCTTGCCGGCGCAAGCCTTGCCGTGCCCCAGCATTCTGGTCAGCAGTGCCAACGATCCCTGGATGCCAGCCGAGACCGCGGCGCTGTACGCGCGGCGCTGGGGAAGCGAACTGGTCGAAGGCGGCGCGCTGGGCCATATCAATGCCGAATCGGGACTGGGCGACTGGCCGGATGGCCAGCAGTTGCTGCGCAAGCTGGCGGCAAAAGCCCACGCCGACCAGCTGGAAACTGTGTAATATTGCCGCTTGAATAAGTATTCAATATCATCCATAACGATACACCACCAACCACACTGGAGAACCAGAATGACTTTACGTTTGGGCGACACCGCACCCGATTTCGAGCAGGATTCCTCGCTCGGCACCATCAAGTTTCACGAATGGGCAGGCGACTCGTGGGTCGTGCTGTTCTCGCACCCGGCCGATTTCACCCCGGTCTGCACCACCGAGCTGGGCCTGACCGCCAAGCTGAAGCCGGAATTTGACAAACGCAACGTCAAGGCCATCGCCCTGTCGGTGGACCCGGCCGAGAAGCACCGCGACTGGATCGCCGACATCGAAGCAACCCAGAACACCGTGGTGGGCTTTCCCATCCTGGCCGATGCGGACCGCCGCGTGGCCACCTTGTACGACATGATCCACCCCGAGCAGTCGGCCACGGCCACGGTGCGTTCGCTGTTCATTGTCGACCCGAACAAGAAGGTACGCCTGATCCTGACCTATCCGATGAGCACCGGCCGCAACTTCGACGAAGTGCTGCGCGTCATCGACGCCCTGCAACTGACCGACGGCTACACCGTGGCCACCCCCGGCAACTGGAAAGATGGCGACGATGTCATCATTCCGCTGACGGTGCAGGATCCGGAAGTGCTGGCGCAGAAATATCCGAAAGGGTTCACCTCGGCCCGTCCGTACCTGCGCGTGACGCCGCAGCCGAACAAGTAAGATCAACCGGCGGCGCCGGCAATCCAGGCCGGCGCAGCGCCGGCACGGAAGCGGGGCAAATCGTTCCTCTAATCACTTTCCACGCATAAGCAAATAAGCTTTCCATCGTTTGATTTACGGCAGAGTCCCCTTACCCTTGGCGTTACTATAGGGACTCTCCATGCAATTTACGTACATCATTTCCGGTTTTGCCGTGGGCTTACTCGTTGGCATGACCGGCGTCGGCGGCGGTTCGCTGATGACGCCGCTGCTGACCTTGCTGTTCGGCGTGCCACCCTCGGTGGCCGTCGGCACCGACCTGGCGTTCGCCTCCATCACCAAGACCGCCGGCACCTTCACCCACCGCCTGCGCGACACCGTGCGCTGGGATATCGTCAAGCTGCTCTGCTGGGGCGCCTTGCCCGCCGCCGTCCTGACCACCCTGGCACTCAAGTATTTCGGCACGGTCGACAAGGAAGTCGGCCAGATGATCCGCTATTCCATCGCCGGTTCCGTGCTGCTGACCGTGGTGGCGCTGCTATTTAAAGGCAAGATGCTGGCCTGGCTCAGCGCCCATCCCGAGCGTCAGCTGGCAGGGCGCAACCTGGCCACCGCCACCGTGGTGTCCGGCGTGGTGCTGGGCACCCTGGTGACGGTGTCGTCGATCGGCGCCGGCGCCATCGGCGCGACCTTGCTGGTGATGCTGTATCCACGCATGAGCCCGGCCGAAGTGGCCGGTACCGACATCGCCTACGCCGTGCCGCTGACCGCCATCGCCGCCTTCGGCCACTGGTGGCTGGGCTCGATCGACTGGGCCTTGCTGCTGATGCTGCTGATCGGCTCGGTGCCCGGCATCACCATCGGCTCCTGGTTCGCCCGTTCGATTCCCGAAAAGTTCCTGCGCGGCTTGCTGGCCATGACCCTGACCGCCGTAGCGGCCAAGCTGATTTCCACCTAAGGACGGGACTCTTACTCGGGCCTAAGTACTTATTTCGTCTAAGCACATGAGAAAAGCTTCGTTGGCGCTTATTCGCTTTCGATGCAAAATGACGCTTTATAAGACAATAATGTAATAAGAGGCCTGATGTCCACTTCCACTTCCCGCCGGGTCATGCCCGGTTTCGGCCTCTCGCTGGGCTTCACGGTCTTCTACCTGGCCCTGATCGTGCTCATCCCGCTGTCGGCGGTGTTCCTGAAGACCTTCACCATGACCTGGGAAGCCTTCTGGAGCGCCGTGACCTCGGAGCGGGTGATGGCCTCGTACCGCCTGACCTTCGGCGCCTCCCTGATCGCCGCCACCATCAACGTGTTCTTCGGCGGCGTCGTGGCCTGGGTGCTGGTGCGCTACAAGTTTCCCGGCAAGCGCATCGTCGACGCCCTGGTCGACCTGCCGTTCGCCTTGCCGACCGCCGTAGCCGGCATCACCCTGACCGCCCTGTATTCCTCCAACGGCTGGATCGGCCGCTACCTGGAGCCGCTGGGCTGGAAAGTGGCGTTCACGCCCGTCGGCGTGGTGGTGGCGCTGACCTTCATCGGTCTGCCCTTCGTAGTGCGCACGGTGCAGCCGGTGCTGGAAGACGCCGAGCGCGAACTGGAAGAAGCGGCCGCCAGCCTGGGCGCCAACTCGCTGCAGATCTTCACCAAGGTGATTTTCCCGGGCATCTTCCCGGCCATGCTGACCGGTTTCGCGCTGGCCTTTGCCCGCGCCACCGGCGAATACGGTTCCGTGATTTTCATCGCCGGCAACATGCCGATGGTGTCGGAAATTACCCCTCTCTTTATTATTACTAAGCTGGAGCAGTATGACTACGCAGGCGCCACCGCGATTGCCGTGGTCATGCTGATCGCTTCCTTCCTGATGCTATTGACTATCAACCTGCTGCAATCCTGGGCGCGTGGCCGTGGAGGCAAGAAATGAGCGCCGTTCTCGATAACGCGATTGTTCCGCCCGTGAAAACGGTCGCGGCCAAGCCTTCCTCCGCGGTGCTGGAACCGGCCTGGGTCAAGGTGGTGCTGCTGACCATCGCGCTGGTGTTCCTGACCCTGTTCCTGTTCGTGCCGCTGGTGGCCGTGTTCGCCGAAGCCTTCAAGAAGGGCACCGACGCCTACATCGCCGCCATCACCGATGCCGACGCCGTCTCGGCCATCAAGCTGACCTTGATCGCCGCCGTCATTTCGGTGCCGCTCAACCTGGTGTTCGGCATCGCCGCGTCGTGGGCCATCGCCAAGTTCGAGTTCCGCGGCAAGAGCATTCTGCTGACCCTGATCGACCTGCCGTTTTCCGTCTCGCCCGTGATCTCCGGCCTGATCTATGTGCTGATGTTCGGCGCCCAGGGCTGGTTCGGCCCGTGGCTGATGGAGCACGACATCAAGATCCTGTTCGCGGTGCCCGGCATCGTGCTGGCGACGGTCTTCATTACCTTCCCGTTCGTGGCGCGCGAACTGATTCCCCTGATGCAGTCGCAGGGCAGCGAAGAGGAAGAGGCGGCGCTGGTCTTGGGCGCATCCGGCTGGAACACTTTCCGCCGTGTGACGCTGCCCAACATCAAGTGGGGCTTGCTGTACGGCGTGATCCTGTGTAACGCCCGTGCCATGGGCGAATTCGGCGCGGTGTCGGTAGTGTCCGGCCACATCCGCGGCGAGACCAACACCATGCCCCTGCAAGTGGAAATTTTGTACAACGAATATAACTTCGCCGCCGCCTTTGCCGTTGCATCGCTGCTGGCCCTGCTGGCGCTGGTCACCCTGGCCGTGAAGTCCTTTATTGAATGGCGTTTGCACGAGAGCAAAGAAGTCGACGCCGCCGCACGCAACCTGGAGCACTGACATGACGATCGAAGTTAAAAATATCAAAAAGCGTTTTGGCGATTTCGTCGCCCTCGACGACGTGTCGCTGCAGTTTCCCAACGGCGAACTGACGGCCTTGCTGGGACCATCCGGCTGCGGCAAGACCACCTTGCTGCGCATTATCGCCGGCCTGGAGCATCCCGACTCCGGCAGCGTGCTGCTGGACTCGGAAGACGCTTCGGCGCGCCACGTGCGCGAGCGCCAGGTCGGTTTCGTGTTCCAGCACTATGCGCTGTTCAAGCACATGACCGTGTTCGAGAACGTCGCCTTCGGACTGCGCGTGAAACCACGCGCCGAGCGCCCGTCGGACGCCCAGATCAAGGAAAAGGTCAAGAAGCTGCTCGACCTGGTGCAGCTGGACTGGCTGGCCGACCGCTATCCGCCGCAACTGTCGGGCGGGCAGCGCCAGCGTATCGCGCTGGCGCGCGCGCTGGCGGTGGAGCCGCGCGTGCTGCTGCTGGACGAGCCGTTCGGCGCGCTCGACGCCAAGGTGCGCAAGGAATTGCGCCGCTGGCTGCGCCGCCTGCATGACGACCTGCACGTGACCAGTATCTTCGTGACCCACGACCAGGAGGAAGCGCTGGAAGTGGCCGACCAGGTCGTGCTGATGAACAAGGGCCGCGTCGAGCAGCTGGGCACGCCCGATCACGTGTACAACCAGCCGGCCTCGCCGTTCGTGTACGGCTTCCTGGGCAACGTCAACCTGTTCCATGGCCGCGTGCACGAAGGCGTGCTGGCCAGCGGCGACGCCAATTTCCAGGTGCCCGACCACGCCACCGTGCAGGACGGCAAGGGCATCGCCTACGTGCGGCCGCACGACCTGGACATCGAGCGCTACGTGCCGGGCGCCGAAGGCATCGTCGTCAAGCTGCGCCGCGCCCACGCCATCGGTCCGCTGGCCCAGCTGGACCTGGAGCGTGCCGACAACAGCGACCTGATCGAAGCGGTCATTCCCAACGAGCGCTACCGTTCGCTGGGTCTGAAAGAGGGCGAGACGCTGGTGGTCAAGCCGCGTCGCATGCACGTATTTGTCGATGCGGGAGCGGCGATATGAACTTCCAACAACTGCGCTCCATCCGCGAAGCGGCGCGGCGCAACTACAACCTGACCGAAGTGGCCAATGCGCTGTTCACCTCGCAGCCGGGCGTGAGCCGCCAGATCCGCGAGCTGGAAGACGAGCTGGGCGTGGTGATTTTCGAGCGCAACGGCAAGCGCCTGACGGGCCTGACCGATCCCGGCAAGGGCATTCTCAAGATCATCGACAAGCTGCTGGTGGAAGCGGAAAACCTGCAGCAGGCCAGCATCGAATATGCCGGCCAGGACAGCGGCACCTTGTCGGTGGCGGCCACGCACACGCAGGCCCGTTATGCCTTGCCGAAAGTGGTGCAGGCATTCCGCCAGGATTTCCCGCAAGTGCGCATCGCGCTGCAGCAGAGCGCACCCGACCACATCGCCGAATGGGTGTTGTCGGGCAAAGCCGATATCGGCATCGCCACCGAGGGCTTGTCGCAGTTCCCCGACCTGGCTTCCTTTCCGTGCTACCGCTGGAGCCACCTGATCGTAGTGCCGGACGGCCATCCCTTGCTGGCGCGCTCGCCGATCCGGCTGGAAGACCTGGCCGACTGGCCGCTGATCACCTACGACGTGGGCTTCACGGGCCGCGGCAACATCGACGCCGCGTTCGCGCAAGCGGGCGTGAAGACCGACATCGTGCTCACCGCCATGGATTCGGACGTGATCAAGCAGTACGTGTCGCTGGGGCTGGGCGTGGGCATCATTGCCTCGATGGCGTTCGACCATGGCCGCGACAAAGGGTTGCGCGCGGTGGAAGCGTCGCACCTGTTCGCGCCCAACGTCACGCGGCTGGCGGTGCGCCGCGGCGCCTACCTGCGCACCTATGCGTACCACTTCATCCAGCAGTTCGCCCCCGACCTGTCGCGCGCCGAGATCGAGCGGGCCATCAATACCGAGGCGGAGTAACGGTCTTCGGCTTGAGCCGGTGCGCCGCCAGCAAGGCGGCGCCGGCGGCCACCAGCAGCATCGCATCCATCGCCAGCACGGCGCCGTTGCCCGGCCGGCCCGGCGCCAGCAAGCCGCCGCCCGTGCCCAGCGCATTGGCGGCCAGCGCTGCCAGCGCCACCATGGCGATGGCCAGCGACTGTTCCCGCCAGGCCCGCCGCGGCCGCCACCACGCGTGGCCGAAGCTGATCAGCCACGCCCCGTAGAACGCCCACATTTCCAGCGCCGCGCGCGGGGCGCCGACCCAGCCTGCCTCGGCCGGCAGCACGCGGTTGGCCAGGAAGAATGCGCCCGTGGCCAGTATGGTGCCGGTGACCACGCCCGTGGCCAGCCCCTGCACCAGCGTCACGCCGGCGCGCCCCTGCCTGGCGTGGCGCGCCCGGCGCGATGTGACCCAGAACAGCAGGCCGGTGGCGATCATCACGCACCCGGACAGGCCGCCCAGGAAGTACAGCCAGCGCAGCGTCCAGTGGCGGAACTGAATGAAGTGCATGCCGGCCAGGAATGCATGCACGCTGCGCACGGGGCCGGCCTGGTGCTCGTGCAGCAATCGCCCGGAGACGCCGTCGTAGGCCGCCACGCCCCGGTCCATGGCCACGTCGTTCGCGGGAAACAGGCTGCGCACCGTCACCACAGCGGCCGCGTCGCCGGCGCCGCTGACGCGCACGGTATCGGCCCTGACGGGCGTGCCATGGCGGGCGAGCCAGCGCGCTTCGGCGTCGCGCACCACGGCGTCGAGACCGGTCAGGCGCGCCGGCTGGCCCGACCTGGGCCGGTTGACGTTGCCGTAGGCCTCGGTCATCATCGCGGCCCGGTCGCCGGCAAACGGCAACGTGGCCGGCCACGGAAAATAGATGGTCCAGAAGATCAGCAGGCCCGACAAGGCAATGGCGAAGTGAAACGGCAGCGCCAGCACGCCGGTCAGGTTGTGCAGGTCCAGGCTGGCACGGGGCAATTGCTTGGTGGGCCGGAAGCGGAAGAAATCCTGAAACAGCTTGCGGTGAATGATCACGCCCGAGGTCAGCAGCACCAGCATGGTCATGCCCGCCAGGCCTGTCAGCCAGTAGCCCAGATTGTTCCAGCCGATGTGCAGCTTGTAGTGGAACGGGAAAATGAAACCGGTGCCGCCATGGGTGCCCGGCTCGGGCAGCAGCCTGTCGCTGGCGGGATCGATATGGCGTTTGACGTAGGTGCCCGACGCATCCGTGTAGCCGAGCTGGTAGTACGGCATGCGCTCGGTGGGCAGGTTCAGCGTCCACTCCGTCACTGCCAGGCGCTCGGCAAGCGGGCGCACGGTCCGCTCCAGCGAGCGGGGCGCGGCCGGCGCGGGCAGGCGCGTGGCGGGCATCATCCAGCGGTCGATCTCCTTGTCGAAGACGCTCAGTGACCCCATCCAGAAAATGACGAACAGCACACCTCCGATGAGCACGCCCGCCCAGGTATGCAGTCCCGCCAGCGCGCGGCGTGTGGAATGCTGCACCTTAGCCTCCCGCCGCCGAGGCGACGGGCGCCAGTGCGCGCGCCAGCCACCAGGCCGCGGCGCCGCCGCCGACCAGCACCAAGGCGACGCGCATCAGGCGCGGCTCGGCGAACGCCCACAACAGCACGGCCAGGTACAGGATGAAGCCAAGCATGCTGCACAGCAGCGCAGCTTCGGAACGCGCCATGCCGAAGGCCAGCGGCAAGCCGACCGCGCCCAGGCCGCTGACGGCGGTGCTGAAGCCGAAGCCTGCCAGCACCGCCAGCACAGTCCGCAGCACGACAGGCAGGATCCTGCGCTGCGTGGCGACCGTGGCGACCGTGGAACCTGTGGCGCGCTGGTGGCGATTCATTGGCGGCATGCTGCTTACCAGCGGTATTTCAAGGCGCCGCGCACCGAACGCTCCAGGCCCAGGTAGCAGCTGTGGGTGGCAAAGCACGAGCCGATGTAGTAGCGGTTGGTCAGGTTATTCACGTTCAGCTCGGCGCCCCATTGGCCCAGTCCGCCCAGGCGGCCAAGATCGTAGCGCGCGGCCAGATCGATCAGGGTGCGGCCCGGCACGGCGAAGCTGTTGATGTTGTCGCCCTGGGTTTTGCCGGTATAGCGCGCACCCAGACCCAGTTCCAGGCCGGCCAGCGCAGCGGCGCGCGGCGCGTAGTGCAGCCACAGCGAGCCGCTGTGCGCCGGAATCTGTGCGCGGCGCTTGCCGCGGTCCGGGTTGTTGCTGCGGGTGACTTCGTCATCCAGCGCGGTGTAGGCGGCGCTGATGGCCAGCGCCTTGCCCAGCTGGGCCTTGCCTTCCAGTTCGATGCCGCGCGTGCGCACTTCGCCGGTCTGGATGCTGAAGCCCACATGCTCGGGATCGGAGGTGGTCATGTTTTGCTGGGTCAGATCGAACGCGGCCAGGGTCAGCATGCTGGCGCCGTCGGGCAGCTGATACTTGACCCCGATCTCATACTGCTCGCCATCCATCGGTTTGAACACGGCGCCGTCGAAGCCGCGCCCGCTGACCGGCTCGAACGACTCCGCGTAGCTGGCGTACGGCGCCAGGCCGTTGGCAAAGGTGTACAGGGCGCCGACGCGGCCGCTGAAGGCGGTGTCGTGCTGCTCGGTCAGCACGCCGTTCAGGCGGTTGCCGGTGTCGGCGCGCGCGTCGTCGTAGCGGCCGCCCGCCAGCAGTGACAGCGCGCCGATGCGGACCTGATCCTGCACGTAGATGCCCAGCTGGCGGCCCCTCAGATCCTCGCTCTGGTACACCGGCTGCACCGGGATGTTGGCTTGCCCATACACGGGCCGGAACAGGTCGAGGGCGGGCACATCGACCGTGCCGAAATGGCGCACCGCTTCGTTGGTGCGGCGCACGTAGTCGACGCCGGCCAGCACCGTGTGGCGCGCGGCGCCGCTGACGAACTTGTACTCGAGCTGGTTGTCGACGGTGAGCGTGGCGGCGTTTTCGAACGCGCCGAAGCCGGTGCGCTGCAGGGTGCGGCGGTCGGCGCCCAAGGCGCGCCGGTACAGCCACTGCGAGTCGAGCCCGTTGCGGGTGTGCCGCACGTTCTGGCGCAAGGTCACGTTCTGGTCCAGCGCATGGCTGAATAAATAGCCCAGCGACCAGGTCGAGCGCTCCCAGTATTCGTAATTCGGGTCGCCGATGCGCAGCGACAGCGGCACGCGCCCGTTGGGGTTGCCGAACACGCCGGCCGCCGGCACCAGGCTCAGGATGGTGCCGTTGATGTCGTCCTTCTGTACATGGGCCAGCGCGGTCAGCGACGTGGTGCCGTTCGACCAGGTCAGCGCGGGCGCCAGCATCCGGCGCTTGCGCGAACTGTGATCCTGCTGCAAGTGTTCCTGCAGCGCCGATCCGGTAATCCGGTACAGCAGGTTCGGGCCCAGTGCGCCGCCCACGTCGACGCCGCCGTCGATGTGGGAATGGTTGCCGCCGCCCAGCCGCATTTCGTTGACCATGTCGCGGGTGGGGCGCTTGCTGACGGTGTTGACGATGCCGCCCGGCTGAGTCTGGCCAAACAGCACCGAGGCCGGTCCCTTGAGTACTTCCACGCGCTCGAACAGGTACGGGTCGAGGTTGCCGCCGTCGTAGCCGGTGCCTTGCAGTTTCATGCCGTCCAGGTATTCGTTGAAGGAGTAGCCCGCCGTGCCGCCGCCGCCGAAGCCGCGGATCTGCACGTTGTTGCCGCCGAAGGCGGTGGTGTCGCCCGTGCCGCCGCTGGCCACGCCCGCCGTGTAGGCCACCGCTTCGCCCACGCTGCGCACGCCGCGCGCGTCCATCTCGTCGCGCGTGACGACCGAGATGGCTTGCGGAGTTTCGATGATCGGCGCGTCGGTCTTGGTGGCGGTGGTGCTGCGGGTGGCGACAAAGCCCTGCACGGCACCGTTGGCCGTCTCCGGGGCGGCGTTGACGTTAATGGTGGACAGGACGGTGTCCTTGCCAGCGTCCTGGCCCGCGGCGGTGGCGCTGTGGACGGCCGCGATGCCGAAGCCGAGCAGCGCGGCGTGGATGGACAGGCTGAGGCGCGAGCGCGACAGCGTGCGCGGGAACTGCGGGGTAGGGTGAGTGATCACGGTGCAAAGCTCGACAAGTCGGAAAAATAAGTGGAGAAAATGGGGGAAATCCAGGCACGGTCCATCCGCCGTGCAGCCGTCGAATTGCAACGGGCTGGACGCAGCCGGCGCGCCGGCGGAAGTGACAAATATGCAAAAGTCATTATCATAAATGATAATCATTCTCATCGCTCGGGATTTTGAACGATTTGCATCGATCCGGATCCGGCTGGGCGTGCGCCGGCATGACGACCCACAGGTTCTCCGTCATGGCGCACAATGAACGCTTGCTCAACCGATGGAGAGATCGCGATGAATCTGCAACTGGCAGGATTGAAGGCGGTGGTGACGGGCGGCTCGGGCGGGATCGGCGCGGCGATCGTGCGGTCCCTGGCCACCGAAGGGTGCCATGTCGCGTTTTGCGCCCGCAAGCAGGAGCGCATCGACAGCATGCTGGCCAGCTTGGCCGGATTGCCCGGCCAGGTGACGGGGGAGCGGCTGGATGTGGGCGATACGGCGGCCGTCAAGGCATGGCTGGCACGCTTGGGCGCCTTCGACATATTCATTCCCAACGTCAGCGCCTTGTCCGACGAGTGGGGCGAGACGCTGGCGCTGGATATCCAGGCCACGGTGGACGTGACGGAGGCGGCGCTGGCGTACCTGGTCAAGTCGCCCCATGGGGCGCTGACGTATATCGGTTCCAAGGCCGGGTCGCTGGCCTGTCCGGGATCGGCGGCCTACGGTGCGGCCAAGGCGGCCATGGCCCACTACATGAAGTCGCTGTCGGCACGCCTGCTGCCGGCGGTGCGGATCAATACCGTGTCGCCCGGCGACACGCTGGCCGATGGCGGCATCTGGGACAAGGTGAGGGTGGACCAGCCGGACGTGTATGCCAAGGTGGTGGCGCGCAATCCGCTGGGACGGCTGGCTACGGCGGACGAGATCGCCCGGGTGGTGGCGTTCGTGTCCAGTCCGGCGGCCAGCTTCGTGGCCGGCGCCAACTGGTATGTCGATGGAGGGTCGACGGCGCACGCGCAGTTCTAGAAAGCGCTGTTCTCGTTCGCTGTCTTCGTTGCCGCTCTCGTTCGCTGTTCTCGTTCGCTGTTTTCGTTACATAATGGCTGCCCGTCCGCCCTGTCCGCGCATCGGCAACTTACTGCCCGGGGTTAGTAATGCGCGCGTGAATGGCATCGATGGCGGCCACGATCTCGGCCGACAGGGTAACTTGGGCGGCATCGATGTTTTCCTTCAGCTGCGCCAGGCTGGTCGCGCCGATGATGGTCGAGCCGACAAACCAGCGTGAATAGCACCACGCCAGTGCCATCTGGGTCGGGGTCATGCCGTTGGCGCGCGCCAGGCCGGCATATTCCTTGACCGCCGCCAGCACGCTCGGGCGCAGGTAGCGCGGACTCCAGGTCGGCGGGAACAGGGTCAGCCGCCCCGGCGCCTGCGGGTTGTCCAGGTACTTGGCGCTCAGCTGGCCGAACGCCAGCGGGCTGTAGGCCAGCAGGCTGACCTTGTCGCGGAAGCACACCTCGTCCATCAGCTGCGTCTCGAACCCGCGCGCGGTCAGGTTGTACAGGTTCTGGATGGTGGCAATGCGCGGCAAGCCCTTCAGCTCGGACTGCTTGATGAATTCGCTCACGCCCCAGCCGCTCTCGTTGGACACGCCGATGTGGCGGATCTTGCCCTCGGTGATCATCTCGCCCAGCGCGGCCAGGGTTTCTTCGATGGCGACGCAGGCACGCTCCTTGTTCGGATCGAATGCGGTGGCGCCGAAGATCGGCACGTTGCGGCTCGGCCAGTGCAGCTGGTACAGGTCGATGTAGTCGGTCTGCAACCGCGCAAGGCTGGTGTCCACCGCCTGGCGGATATTTTTGGCGTTCAGATTGTTCTGGCCGCCCCGCACCCAGGTCAGCGCCGGATTCGGCCCCGCCACCTTGGTCGCCAGCACCACGTCGGCGCGGCGCCCGCTTTTCTTCAGCCAGCTGCCGATGAAGCGCTCGGTCGAGCCCTGCGTCTCGGCGCGCGGCATGACCGGGTACATCTCGGCCGTGTCGATGAAGTTGACGCCGCGCTCCAGCGCATAGTCGAGCTGGCTGTGCGCGTCCGCTTCCGTGTTCTGCTCGCCGAAGGTCATGGTGCCCAGGCACACGGTCGACACGCGCAGGTCGGTCTGGCCGAGCTGCTGCTGTTTCATCTGCTTGTCGGTTATTTGCTTGTCGGATATTTGCTTATCGGTCATACGCTACTCCCGGGTCAGTTCTTGATCGCGCGCGCGCAGTCGTTGATCAGCGCCGGACCTTCATAAATCAGGCCGGTGTACAGCTGCACCAGCGAGGCGCCCAGCTTCATCTTTTCCTTGGCTTGCCGCCCGCTCATGATGCCGCCCACGCCGATGATGGGCACAGCGTCGCCCAGCTCGGCCTTGAGTGCGCGGATGACGATGTTGGACAGCTCGAACACGGGCTGGCCGGACACGCCGCCCGTCTCCAGGCCATGCTTGTAGCGGTCCACGTCGCGGTGGTTGAGCGTGGTGTTGGTGGCGATGACGCCATCGATCTTGTGGCGCAGCAGCGCCTCGGAAATTTCCTTGATCTGGTCGCCGATGATGTCCGGCGCAATCTTGAGCACCAGCGGCACGTAGCGGCCGTACTGGTCGGCCAGGCGCGCCTGCGCCGCCTTCAGCTGCGACAGCAGGCTGTCCAGTTCCGAGCCGCCCTGCAGCGAGCGCAGGTTTTGGGTATTGGGCGACGAGATATTGATCGTCACATAGCTGGCGTAGGGATAGACTTTTTCCAGGCAGATCAGGTAATCGCTGACGGCGTTTTCGATCGGGGTAGCGGCGTTCTTGCCGATGTTCAGGCCCAGCACGCCTTTCTTTTCCTGATAAAACCGCGACGCCTGCACATTGCGCACGAACGCATCCACGCCGCCATTGTTAAAGCCCATGCGGTTGATCACGGCGCGCTTGACGGGCACGCGGAAAATGCGCGGCTTGGGGTTGCCCGCCTGCGCCAGCGGGGTCACGGTGCCCACTTCGATGAAGCCGAAGCCCAGCGCCGCCAGGCCGTCGATGTAGGCGCCGTCCTTGTCCAGCCCGGCGGCCAGCCCGACCGGATTGGGAAAGGTGATGCCCATGACGGTGCGCGGGTCGGGCGCCGGCTGGGTAAAGCGGGACGTCAGGCCCAGCGCGTGCGCGCGGCGCAGGGCCGGCAAGGTCAGGTTGTGCGCTGTTTCAGGGGAGACGGAAAACAGCAGGGGACGGGCGAGCTGGTACAGCAGTTTCTGGGACATGGGATGGCTGGGTTGGCGGCGGATGCCAGCATTTTACCGTAGGCGTTGCCACGCGGCACACGTTAGCGGTCCAGCAAACCCCACACGCTATCGATGCGCGCTTCCAGCGGGCGGAAATTGATCTTGTAGGCCATCTTGGGGCTTTGCTCGATCCAGTAGCCCAGGTAGACGAAGGGCAAGCCGAGTTCATGCGCCTGGGCGATCTGCCACATGACGTTGTAGGTGCCGAACGAGGCGCCGGGCACGTCGGGATCGAAGAAGGTGTACACGGACGACAGGCCGTCGGACAGCACGTCGATGATGGACACCATGCGCAGGGTGCCGTCCGGCTCACGGAATTCGACCAGGCGGGTGTTGACCCGGCTTTGCAGCAGGAACTGGGCGTACTGGTCGCGGCTGT
This sequence comes from Janthinobacterium lividum, assembly GCA_943372275.1. Taxonomy (GTDB): domain Bacteria; phylum Pseudomonadota; class Gammaproteobacteria; order Burkholderiales; family Burkholderiaceae_D; genus Telluria_A; species Telluria_A lividum_A. The sequence continues at coordinate 33,521 of CALRYE020000007.1, read as the reverse complement.
CCTGGTCCATGCCGCCGCCCAGGTGGCGCGTGGTCTGGTAGCGCAGATACAGGGCGTAGTGTTCGTCGGAAAAACTCAGGTTGGCCACCGACGCGACCAGGTTCTGGTGGCGCGCCCAGGCGCGGCGCTGGCCCCGGCTGGGCGAAAACTCGTGCGCGCGCACGCGCACCGGAATGCAGGCGCGGCACCCTTCGCAGTAGGGACGGTAGGTGAAGATGCCGCTGCGCCGGAAGCCACTTTTGACCAGCTCGGAATACACGTCGGCGTTGATCAGGTGCGACGGCGTGGCCACTTGCGAGCGGGCCTGGCGCGCGTCGAGATAGCTGCACGGGTAAGGCGCCGTGGTGTAGAACTGCAGCGTCGAGAAGGGCAGGTCGTTTAGATGCGTCATGCATGGGCTTTCAATGCGACGTGGTTGCTTGGGCTGGCCGACGAATCCATTGTAGCGAACATTGAGAGTTTTTACTGCGCTGCCGTGAAGGGGGCGCCCGGCGTCCAGTCGTCGATAGCAGGAGCCTGAATCGCCGTGTTGACATGGCTCAAGAACCGCGCACGCGAAATGGGCGACGCGCCCAGCGAGGCCAGGTGCGAGGTCTCTTGCTGGCAGTCGACCATGGCCACGCCATGGCGGCGCAGGAACGCCACCAGATACGCCAGCGCAATTTTGGAGCCATCGGTCACGCGGGCGAACATCGATTCGCCGTAGAACATGCGGCCGATGCACACGCCATAGGCGCCGCCGGCCAGCTGGCCGTCGACCCATAACTCGGCCGAGTGGGCAAAGCCCAGCGCATGCAGGCCAGTGTAGCCCTTGACGATGTCTTCGGAGATCCAGGTGCCCGGTCCATCCTTGCGCGGCGCGGCGCAGGCGCGCATGACGTCTTCGAAGGCGCTGTCGAAGCGCACCTGGTAGCTGCCGCCCTCGTGCATGCTGCGCTCGACCCGGCGCAGCGTTTTGCGCAGGCTGTCGCTGACCTTGAAGCGGTCGGTCATGAGCACCATGCGCGGATCGGTGCTCCACCACAGGATCGGCTGGCCTTCGGAAAACCAGGGAAAGATGCCGCGCTTGTAGGCGGCCAGCAGGCGCTGGGGCGACAGGTCGCCGCCGGCCGCGAGCAAGCCCGGCGCGTCCATCGTCAGCGCCTCGGACACATCGGGAAATGGCGAGTGGGACTCGAGCCAGGGAATCATGGGGTCAGGCGATCATGGGGTCGGTCAGTCATGGGGTCGGTCAGTCATGGGTCGGTCAGTCATGGGTCCGGTCAGTCATGGAACGATCCTTCACTGCGTCAGGTAGTCTCGGTGACGTCGCTCGCCAGCCGCATGGAGCGCACGATGTCCTGGGTGTGGACGCCATAGACGCCTCCCTCACGCACTTTGACGCGGTCGGCAAAGAACAGTTCCAAGGTCGTGCGGATGGTGGGAAAGGCCAGCTCTTCCCACGGGATTTCATGCTCGGAAAACATGCGCACTTCCAGGCTTTCGATGCCGGCCTCGAAATCCAGGTCGGTCAGGCGCGCCAGGTAAAACAGGTGCACCTGATGCACGTGGGCCACGTTGAGCATGGAAAACAGCGGGCCGATCTCGATATTGGCGCCGGCTTCTTCGATGGTTTCGCGCACGGCCGCTTCGGACGTGGTTTCTTCGTTTTCCATGAAGCCGGCCGGCAAGGTCCAGTAGCCGTGGCGCGGTTCGATGGCGCGTTTGCACAGCAGCACCTGCAACTGGCCGTCGGCTTCCCAGACGGGGATCGAGCCGACCACCATTTTGGGGTTCTGATAATGGATGACGTGGCAGTTGGCGCAGACATAGCGCGGCCGGTTGTCGCCTTCGGGAATGGTCAGGGCAACGGGATGGGCGCACTCGGAACAAAATTTCATAGGGGACCAGAAGTAAAAGTTTTGCTTACTTTACACCTAAGTGCGCCTGCGTGGCGCATCACCCCACGGGCTGCCCGATTGTTCAGCTATCAGGCAAATCGGCCGAAGCGGACAACTTTGCCCATGCGAAGTTGCGACTGGCTCGGATTAACATTGCCTAATTGGCTGAAGCGCCGTATAATGATTGCACAGACGCGGGGTGGAGCAGTCTGGCAGCTCGTCGGGCTCATAACCCGAAGGTCACAGGTTCAAATCCTGTCCCCGCAACCAAATTTGAAAGCCGCTGATCCTGCAAAAGGTCAGCGGCTTTTTCAATTTCAGTACCCGATAAAGCCAGCACCGCTTGAATCGTCATCCCCGCGCACGCGGGGACCCATGGAACCTTCGCTCATCGTTAGTATAGGTCCCCGCTTTCGCGGGCATGACGGTTTTTCGGGTACAGTGAAATTGAGCAGCGTCGGGCAGCGTGCTGCTTATCGCTTGCTACTTACCACTCGCTATCCGCATCGCTTGCCCAAGGTACACCTTCATCTCGTCGGTGATCCAGGTTCCCACCATCAGCTGCGGCTCGTTTTCGTACGCCACGCGCATGCGCACCTGCGTCTCTGGATCGTCGCCCGAGAACGCGCGTGTCAGTTCGATCCACTCGCGCGCCAGTGCCTGCATTTCCGGCGCGCCCGGCGCCACGCCGCTTTCACATGCCTTGCGCACCCGCGCGATCAAACCCGGCCACTCGTGCGCACGGGCGGCGCCGTGCTGTTTCATGAAGGCGTACTCGGACGGCAGCAGGTACTTCTTCATCAGTTCGGCCCGGGCCATGCCGAACGCTTCCTGCACAAACGCTTCCACCTCGGGCGTGATGCCGTTGAAGGCCGCCAGCGCAGGCTCGTCGCGCTGCATGGCCAGCAGGCGCACCATGAAGTCGGCGTCGCCGCCCGTGTCGCGCTCCAGCATGGTCATCCATTGCAGGCTGAGCGTGCGAGCGTCGCTTGCGCCAGGCGGCGTGCCGGCGGCCAGCATGGCCTTGACGCGGGCGACGATGTCGTCCCATTCAGCCTGCACATTGCCCTGATTGCGGGCGATGGGCAGGCGCGCCAGTTCTTCTTTTGAAAAGTAAGTGTCGTACATGGTCATCAGCTCCAAAGTAGTCAGCCAGTCGGCAAGGTCCGGTTCCACGCCATCGGCCAGCTGGCCGCGCAGCGCGGTGAGCTGCTGGCGCAACAGATCGGCCTGGGCGATCTGGCGCGTCAGCGCGTCGATCTGCTGGTCGAGGATGGCCGGCAGGCGTGCGCCGGGACTTGCCAGGAAGGAGCCGACGTCGGCCAGCGACATGCCGAAACGGCGCAGCGCCTGCACCTGGTGCAAGCGGGCGATGTCGTCACGGTCGTAGAGGCGGTAGCCGGCGTCGGATCGCGCCGAAGGCCGGAGCAGGCCGATGCTGTCGTAGTGGTGCAGCGCGCGCACGGTCACGCCGGTGCGCGCCGCCAGTTCGCCGATTTTCAACTTCATGAGTGCTCCTGTCTTCATGCGTGACGCCAGCTTGCAGCCTCACGCTGCGTCAGGGTCAAGCGAAAAATCAGCGGCGGCGGTTCACGCTTGGTCGCCGGCGCGCGGATGCAAGCTGGCCCACAGGTGGGCGGCGGCCATGGTGCGGTGCGGGCGGTATGCGGCAAGCAGTGCTTCGGTGCGGGCGATATCGGGCTTGGTCTCGTCGCCCAGCAGATGCTGCAAGGCGGCGCGGATGGCGACGTCGCCATGCAGCGAGCAATCGGCGTAGCCGTAGCCGCGCAGCAGCGTGTAGTTCACCGTCCACGGACCGATGCCCTTGACGGCCAGCAGGGCCGCGCAGGCCCGTTCGATGTCGTCGGCCTGATCGAGGTCCAGCGCGCCACTGTGGGCCAGGCCAGCCACGCGCAGCACGGTGTCCGCCTTGGAGCGTGAGAATTTGCGGGTGGTGAGCGCTTCCGGATCCATGCCCGCCACGTCGGCCGCTTCGGGGTAGCACCACAGGCCACTGCTATGGCGCCGGGCGGCCTGCTGGATGAAGGTGCGGCGCAGGGCGATGGCGAACGACAGATTGATCTGCTGGCCCATGATGGCCCAGGTCACCGCCTCGAACACGCTGGCCGACTGCACCACGCGCAGCTGGCGCTGGCGCGCGGCCACGGGACCGAGCAGGGGATCGTCGGCCACGGCCAGCAGAAACGGCGCCGGATCGATGCGCAGGCCCAGCATGCCGCGCAGGGCCACGTCCAGGTGCCGTTCGATCGCCGGCGTGGCTTGGCCATCGATCTGGATGTGGCAGTGCGCGGCGCCGGCATCCAGTTCGATCTCGATCAGTACGGCCAGGCCGTCGACCACGATGCCTTTGCGGATGCCGGTGGCGCCGACCTGTTCGGCCACGCCTTCGGCGTCGCGCCCGTGAAAGGTCAGGATGTCGTCGCTGCGGTAGCCGGGCGGCAGGGCGATTTCAAGCTGCATCGTATCAGCTGGCCAGTGCGGCGGCGTGGTTGATCTTCAGGTTGTCCGGCACGCCGTTTTTGACGGCGGTCAGCTCGGCCAGGATCGAGATGGCGATTTCGGCCGGCGTCTTGCTGCCGATGTACAGGCCGATGGGCGCGTGCAGGCGGTCCAGCTGGGCGTCGTCCAGATCGAACAGCTTGAGGCGCTCGCGCCGGCGCGCGTTGTTCACGCGCGAGCCGATCGCGCCCACGTAAAAGGCGTCGGACTTGAGCGCTTCCATCAGCGCCAGGTCGTCCAGCTTGGGGTCGTGCGTGAGCGCCACCACGGCGCTGCGGTGGTCCAGGTGGGCGTCGATGACCAGGTCGTCCGGCATGGCGTGCACCAGCTGCACGCCGGGCAGGTGCCAGCCGTCGCGGTATTCTTCGCGCGGGTCGCACACGGTGACGTAGTAATCCATGGCGCTGGCGATCTGAGCCAGAAAGCGCGACAGCTGGCCGGCGCCGATGATGAACAGGCGCCAGCGCGGGCCGTGGATGGTGGTCAGCACGCCGTCGTCGAGCTGCTGGGCCGCGCCCGCGGGGGCGGTGGCGAGCGTGACGGCGCCGGTTGCCAGGTCGAGGCGGCGCGCCAGCAGTTCGTGCGCCTCCAGGCGGGCCAGCAGTTCGCCGATGGCGCTGTCGCGGTTGAGCGGTTCGATGGCCAGCTCGATGGTGCCGCCGCAGGGCAGGCCGAAGCGGTGCGCTTCGTCGGCGGTGATGCCGTAGCTGACCAGTTCGGGCGCGGTGCGGGTGATGCCGTGCTGGCGCACCCGGTCGATCAGGTCGTCCTCGATGCAGCCGCCGGAGACGGAGCCGACCACGCGGCCGTCGTCGCAGATCGACAGCAGGGCGCCGATGGGGCGCGGGCTGGAGCCCCAGGTTTTAACCACGGTCACCAGTTCGCAGCGGTGGCCCGCCTCGATCCAGCCGGCGGCGGTTTTGAGCACTTCAAGGTCGATGCTGTCCATGGGATGGAATATAGTAAAAGGATCGAATATACTTCTAGGATGGATAAATCTGACAACCAGCAGTCTACTAAAGAACCGGCGCAGCAGCGCGCCGGTACCCAGCGGCCAGCGGCGCACGATGACGGTTCGCCCAAGTTCGGGCGTCTGCTCATCGTGCTGTTGGTTGCTGTGATGTTTTGCGGTGTGCTGACGTGGGTGATGGCGGAGTTTTTTCCGAATTTCCCGAGTTAAGCGTCTATTTCAAATCCAGGGACCAATTAGAGCCTATAACCGCAAAGCCGTCGTGCTGAGCATTGCGCAACCCGACTCCTCGCCTGCGCGAGGACGACGAATCTAACGTTGGTGGCTAGCGCGTCTTATTACGGCACCAGCGCCTTCTTGGCTGCCTGCTTGGCCTTCACTTCCGCCGCCGATTTTTCGATCGCTGCCAGTCGGAACGCCGTTGCCGGGTGATTGGCCACGTAGCCGTTCAACACCGTCGCCGGATGGGTGGCCGCCAGACGCTTCCAGAACGGCGCCGCCTTGTCGACGTTATAACCGGCGCGCGCCAGCAGGTACAGGCTCAGGTTGTCGGCCGCCGCGTCCATCTCCTGCGGCGTGGCCTTGATGCCGCCGCTGCCGATCAGCATCGAGGTATCCGGGTTCACGCGCATCAGGTTGTCGATGATGCTGCCGATGGTGCTGCCGTTGCGCTGCGCCGTGGCGTGACCGAGGATGTTGTGCGACATGGCCTTGGCCATCAGCACGGCCAGCTCGTCGTCGGACTGGGCAAAGTTCATCATGCCGCGCGTGACCATGACGCGGCTGCCGTCGGCGTACGAGTTGACGTTGTCGGCGTTGCCAAGCTCGATGCCGAAGCCGCAGGCACGCGTGACCGGTACAGTCAGCTGGCGGTTCTTGTCGTCGCGCTCGATCTTCATATCGATGTTGGCCTGGCTGGCCACCAGCGGGCCGAAGACGGCGCCGGCCAGGGTGGAGGCATTGGCGCCGGTCGGCAGCGGCTTGCCGCCGGCGGCGATCAGGCCGTCGCCGCGCTTCAAGCCAGCGCGGGCCGCGCCGCTGCCGGCCAGTACGCCCGTCACCTGCAGGCGGTCGCCCATGCCGAAGGCGACGTGCGCCGCTTCGTTGAATTCACCGGGATAGGAATAGCGGTTCTTGGCCGTGAAGCCGAGCAGGTTGCGCGCCTGCGCCTTGCACAGCTCCGCGTTGCTGATCAGCAGTGGGGCGGCGACCCGGTACAGGCGATCCTGCAAGGTCGCCATCTTGGTGAGCGATTCGGCGGCGGCGGCCATGCGCGGACTCAGCACGGGGGTGTCGTCCACCGGCGGCAGCGGTTGCGCCTGGATCACGTCTGGAGTGGAGCGGGTCGGTCCTGGGGTGCTGCAGGCGGATAGAAAAAGTGCTATTGCTGTTATTGCAATCGCCGGCACAGCCGGGCGCAGACCAGTGATGCGGGTCATAGTGTACTTCTCCAAGTATTTTTATTGTTTGCCGGTGCTGCCGAATCCGTTAGCACCGCGTTCGGTCGTGTCGAACTCGTCGACAACGTTGAATCCGACCTGCAGGACAGGCACCACGATCAGCTGCGCCAGTCGGTCCATCGGTTGGAGCGTAAAGGCGGCCTGGCCGCGGTTCCAGGTCGAGACCATCAGCTGTCCCTGATAGTCGGAGTCGATCAAGCCTACCAGATTCCCCAGAACGATGCCGTTCTTGTGACCCATGCCACTGCGCGGCAGGATCATGGCGGCGTAACCCGGATCGGCCAGATGAATCGCCAGCCCGGTGGGAATGAGCACCGTGGCGCCGGCTTCGATGGTGACGGGGGCGTCGATGCATGCGCGCAGATCCAAGCCTGCACTACCGGGGGTCGCGTACTGTGGGAGTTGATCACGCATACGCGCATCAAGGATTTTGATGTCAATATTTTTCATGTTTCTAATACGAAGTCAGAGGTTATTTGAGCAGCGAGCGCTGGTCGATGCGCTTGGCCACTTCGGAGATCAGCTGGCGCGCCAGCGTGAGCTTGTCGGCGCGCGGCAGCACCGTGTGACCGTGTTCGTCGAACAGCACGATGGTATTGTCGTCCTGGCCGAAGGTACTCGGACCGATGTTGCCGACCAGGAGAGGAATGCCTTTGCGCTCGCGCTTGACGGCGCCGTATTCGACCAGGTTTTCCGATTCGGCGGCAAAGCCCACGCAGTAGGGCCAGCCCGATAACGACGTGGTGGCCGCCACCGAAGCGAGGATGTCGGCGTTCTGTTCGAATTGCAGCACCGGTGCGCCGCCATCGTCCTGCTTTTTCATTTTCTGGTCGCTGGCGTTGGTGACGCGCCAGTCGGCCACTGCCGCCACGCCGATGAACACGTGCTGCCCGCCGACGCTGGCCATGACGGCGTCGTGCATCTGCTGGGCGCTTTGCACATCCAGGCGGCGCACGCCGTGCGGGGTGGCCAAGGCCGTGGGACCGGACACCAGGGTGACTTCGGCGCCCGCCTCGCGGGCGGCGCGGGCAATCGCGTAGCCCATTTTGCCGGACGACAGATTGGTGATGCCGCGCACCGGATCGATCGGCTCGAACGTGGGGCCGGCCGTGATCAGCACGCGTTTGCCGGCCAAGACCTTCGGCTGGAACGAGGCGATCAGTTCCTCCAGCAGGTCGAGCGGTTCGAGCATGCGGCCCAGCCCCGTTTCGCCGCAGGCCTGTTCGCCCGCTGCGGGTCCGAAAATGCGGATGCCGTCGGCGCGCAGCTGGGCGGCGTTGCGCTGGGTGGCCGGGTTCTGCCACATCTCCACGTTCATGGCGGGGGCGATCAGCAGCGGCAGCGAATGGGGACGCGCCAGGCACAGGGTCGAGAGCAGATCGTCGCACACGCCCTGCGCAAGCTTGCGCATGAAGTCGGCCGAGCAGGGCGCGATCAGCAGCGCGTCGGCCGCGCGCGTCAGGTCGATGTGGGCCATGTTGTTGCCCACGCGCGGGTCCCACTGGTCGGTGAAGACGGTCTGGCCCGATAAGGCCTGCATGGTCACCGTGGTGATGAAGTGGGTGGCCGCGTCGGTCATGACGACCTGCACGCTGGCACCTTCCTTGGTCAATGCGCGGCACAATTCAGCCGCCTTGTAGCAGGCCACGCCGCCGGACAGGCCGAGGACGATTTTTTTACCTTTCAACTCCATCGTCATGGCGATGCTCCTGTTTGATGTTGGGTCAGCTGGTTACTACTGCTTGTTCACCCGCCTTAATTCATCGAAGACGAACAGCACGGCGCCGATCGAAATGGCGGCGTCGGCCACGTTAAAGGCGGGGAAGTGACCCAGGCTGCCGAAGTGGAAGTCGAGGAAGTCGATCACATGGCCGTAGGCGATGCGGTCGATCACATTGCCGATGGCGCCGCCCATGATCAGCGCGAGCGCCCAGCAGAACAGGCGCTGGCCGGAGTGGCGCATCAGCAGGTACAGAATGAAGCCGACCGCGATAACGCCGATGGCGGTGAACAGATAGCGCTGCCAGCCGCTCTCGTTGTTCAGGAAGCTGAAGGCGGCGCCGCGGTTATACGCCAGCACCAGATTGAAAAACGAGGTGACCGGACGCGACTCGCCGAACACGAACAGTTTTTCAACCGTGATCTTGGTGACCTGATCGATCAGCACGATGATGAAGGCGATGCCCAGCCAGGGCATCAGGCTGCTGCTGTTTTTCTGGGACGAGGAAAACAGCTGTTTCTTTTTAGTGGCCATGAATTGTTATTGTTGTCGTTGGTGGATCAGTGGGTGGATCGATCAGGCAAAGGCGCGCTGTTCGCCGCTGCCAAACAGGTTGCTGACGCAGCGGCCGCACAGGCCCGCGTGCTCGGCATGGGTGCCGACGTCGGCGCGATAATGCCAGCAACGCTCGCATTTCGGCGCACCGGAGGCGGCCACGGCAATGGCTTCCTCCGCCTCGCTAGGCACCTCGATCGCCTGGGCGCTGGAGGTGATGAAGACGAACTTCAGGTCGTCGCCCAGGCTGGCCAGCAGATCATATTTGGCGCGGGTAGCCTTGACGGTCAGTTCGGCCTGCAGCGACGAGCCGATGGCGCCGGAGACGCGCAGTGCTTCCAGTTCCTTGGTGACCTCGGCGCGCACGGCGCGCAGCGTGCCGAATTTTTCCAGCAGCTGGGCGCCGTCGGCGACCGCCGGCAGTTCCCAGAAGGTCTGGGTGAAGATGGTCTCGGCGCTGGCGGCGTAGGCGTCGGGCCCGGCGAAGACGGCCCATGCTTCTTCGGCGGTAAACGACAGCATCGGGGCCATCAGGCGCAGCAGGCTTTGCGTGATGTGCCACAGCGCGGTCTGGGCCGAGCGGCGCGCGGGCGAGTCCACGGCAGTGGTGTACAGGCGGTCCTTGAGGATGTCCAGGTAGAAGCCGCCCAGGTCTTCGGAGCAGTAGTTTTGCAGCTTGCTGACCACCGGATGGAATTCATAACGCTCGTAGTGCGCGCCGATGTCGGCCTGCAGCACGCCCATGGCGGCGATGGCGTAGCGGTCGATCTCGAGCAGGTCGGCCACCGGCACGGCCTGGGTGGCGTGGTCGAAGTCCGAGGTGTTCGCCAGCAGGAAGCGCAGGGTGTTGCGGATGCGGCGGTACGACTCGGTCACGCGCTTTAAGATCTCGTCGGAGATCGACAGCTCGCCCGAGTAGTCGGTCGAGGCGACCCACAGGCGCAGGATGTCAGCGCCCAGCGTATCGGAGATCTTTTGCGGCGCCAGCGTGTTACCGAGCGACTTGGACATCTTCTTGCCCTCGGCGTCGACCGTGAAGCCGTGCGTCAGCAGCGCCTTGTAGGGCGGACGGCCATTGAGCATGGACGACACCAGCAGCGACGAGTGGAACCAGCCGCGATGCTGGTCGGACCCTTCCAGGTACAGGTCGGCCGGGAAGGCCGACTGGTCGGCGTGCGAGCCGCGCAGCACGGTCTGGTGGGTGGCGCCCGAGTCGAACCACACGTCCAGCGTGTCCTTGTTCTTGATGTACATGGCGGCGTCGTCGCCCAGCAGGTCGGCCGGCTCGATGGTGAGCCAGGCGTCGATGCCTTTGACTTCGATCAGCTTGGCGACCTGCTCCAGCAGGGCCGGGGTATTCGGGTGCAGCTCGCCCGTCTCTTTGTGGACGAAGAAGGCCATCGGCACGCCCCACTGGCGCTGGCGCGACAGGGTCCAGTCGGGACGGTTTTCGATCATGCCGTGCAGGCGCGCCTGGCCCCAGTCCGGGAAGAACTGGGTGTCGGCAATGCCTCTCAAGGCGGTCTCGCGCAGGCTCGGGCCGCCGTCTTTCGGCGTGATGTCCATGCCGGCGAACCACTGCGAGGTGGCGCGGTAGACGATCGGGGTCTTGTGGCGCCAGCAGTGCATGTAGCTGTGGTCGAACATCTTCAGTTCGAACAGCGCGCCCGCTTCGGTCAGGGCGCTGCAGATCGGTTTGCTCGCTTCCCAGATGGTCAGGCCGCCGAACAGGGGCAGGGTGGAGGCGAAGCGGCCGTCGCCCATCACCGGCGTGAGGATGTCGTCGTCCTTCATGCCATGGGCTTTGCAGGAGACGAAGTCTTCCTGGCCGTAGGCGGGCGCGGAGTGGACCACGCCGGTGCCGCTGTCGGTGGTGACGTAGTCGGCCAGGTACACGGGCGAGCGGCGGTCGTAGAAGGCGTCGGCCGCGTGCAGCGGATGCTTGAAGGTGATGCCTTCGAGCGCCGCGCCTTCGCAGGTGGCGATGCTGCGGCCATCGAGCTTGTAGCGGGTCAGGCAGGCGTGCACCAGGTCGGCCGCCAGGATCAGCAGCAGCGGTTTACCGTCGCGGCTGGCCTCCACCAGCGAGTAGGTCACTTCCGGGTTGACGTTCAGGGCCTGGTTGGACGGGATGGTCCATGGCGTGGTGGTCCAGATGACGACGAAGCCGTCGCCCGCTGGCAGCGCCGGCAGGCCGAAGGCGGCGGCCAGCTTCTCAGGCTCGGCAAACGGGAAGCCGACGTCGATGGCCGGATCGCGCTTTTCCTGGTATTCCACTTCCGCTTCGGCCAGCGCCGAGGCGCAGTCGAAGCACCAGTTGACCGGCTTCAAGCCGCGGTACACGTAGCCTTTTTCGAGCAGCTTGCCGAGCGCGCGCAGTTCGTCGGCTTCGTTACCGTAGGCCATGGTCAGGTACGGGTTATCCCATTCGCCCAGCACGCCCAGGCGGATGAAGTCCTTCTTCTGGCGGTCGATCTGTTCGGTGGCGTAGGCGCGCGCTTTCGTCAGCACGTCGGCCGTCGGCAGATTTTTGCCGTACAGTTTTTCGATCTGGATTTCGATCGGCATGCCGTGGCAATCCCAGCCCGGCACGTACGGGGCGTCGAAGCCGGCGATGGTGCGCGACTTGACCACCATGTCTTTCAGGATCTTGTTGACGGCGTGGCCCAGGTGGATGTCGCCGTTGGCGTACGGCGGGCCGTCATGCAGCACGAAGCGGGGGCGGCCCTTGCTGGCCGCGCGCACGCGCTCGTAGATTTTCTTGTCTTGCCACTGCTTGACCCAGCCCGGCTCGCGCTTGGCCAGATCGCCGCGCATGGGGAACGGAGTGTCCGTCATGTTGACGGGGTATTTGCTTTCCGGTTTCTTGCCTTGCTTGCCGCCGTGATCGTTCTTTTTCGCCTGGTTGGCGGGTGCGGCCTGGGCGGGATGGGTGTCGGGCTTTGCTGAGTTGTCGGACATATTTTTCTTCAATGGAGATGGTGCAGGTCGTAGGCGCCGTCAGGCGTGCCGGGCAGGAATTACGCGCGGCGTCAAATTCGGTCGGTGGCAGTGAGCGCGCCGCTGCGCTGGTCGAAATAACGGCGGGCGTGCTGGCCGTCGCGGGCGATGGCCGCGGTCAGGCTGTCGAGGTCGGTGTATTTTTCTTCGTCGCGGATTTTTTCCAGGAACTCGACGCGCACCATCTTGCCGTAGCAGGATTGGGCGAAGTCGAAGACGTGCACTTCCAGCAGCACGCGGCCGCTGTCGTCCACCGTGGGGCGCACGCCCAGGCTGGCCACGGCCGGCAGCGGGCGGTCGTCGTCGCGCAGGCCGTGTACCTGCACGACAAAGATGCCGGACAGGGCGGGGCGGTGCGCCACGCGCAGATTGAGGGTCGGAAAGCCCAGGGTGCGGCCCAGTTTCTGGCCGTGGATCACGTGGCCGGACATGGCGTAGGGATGGCCCAGCAACTGCTTGGCTTCGGCGAAATCGCCCTCGGCCAGCGCGGCGCGCACGGCGGACGAACTGATGCGCTGGGCGCCGTGCATGACGGTGGGCAGCGTTTCGACATGGAAGCCGTGGCGCCTGCCCGCTTCGGTCAGCATGGCGACGGTGCCGGCGCGCCGGGCGCCGTAACAGAAGTCGTCGCCCACCATCAGCCACTTGACGTGCAAGCCGTCCACCAGCACGCGCTCGACGAACTCCTCGGGCGAGATGGCGGCGAAATGGGCATTGAAATGCTCGACGATGACGCGGTCGATACCGGTGTTGGAGAGCGACTGCAGCTTGTCGCGCAGGTTGGCGATGCGCTTGGGCGCGCGGCTCAGGTCGCCGCTGCGCTGGGCGAAGAATTCGCGCGGGTGCGGCTCGAACGTCATCACGGCCGCTTCCAGATCGAGGGAGGTGGCGGCCGCGCGCACGCGTCCCAGCAAGGCCTGGTGGCCGCGATGCACGCCGTCGAAATTGCCGATCGTGAGGGCGCAGGGCGCGCGTGCCCGGTCGTTAGGAAGTCCGCGAAATACCTTCATAGGCTGGGCCGGGGGATACCGTGACGAAAGATTCAAAATAGAGATTATACGTTCAAAGCAAAAAGCGCCGCCTGCAAGATGCAGGCAGCGCTTTTTGATGGTGCTATGCAGTGCAACGCGTCAGGGCAAAACCAGCAGCGCGACATGGATGTAATCACTTGCGGCAATCATCCGCCGCAATGGTTGCAATTGTTGCTGCTGCTGCGATTACTTCAACGGGTTGTTGATCGCCATGATCCAGTAGCGGGCCAGTTCGGCGGTGCCGTCCTTGCCGCCCACCGTTTTCAGGGTGCTGATGGCTTGCTTGTTCTTGCCAGCCACCGCGTACGCCTGACCCAGGTGCATCTTGGCGTCTTCAGGGTACTTCAGCGCGTCGGTCTTGATGGCGGCTTCCATCATCGGCAAGCCCTTGTCCGCATTGCCTGCCTGAACCAGCGCGTAACCCAGGGTGACCAGACCGTCATTGTCCTTGGCCTTGACCAGGGCCGCTTCGTTGACAGCCAGGTTCTTGGCGTCGTCGGCCAGGGTCTTGGCAGCCAGATCTTTCAGACGCTGGTGACGGGCGGCATCGGGACCGACGCCCAGAATGCCAGCCTTGTAACCCTTGTCGATGACCTTGATGGCTTCGGCAGGGGCCTTGGCTTGCAGCACCAGCTGGGACATTTCCATGTACTCGCTAGGCTTTTTGATCAGGTTGTTGGCAAACTTGAGACGGTACACGTCCACCGACAAACGGCTGGCGAAGCCAGGTTTGCCCGTCACGCGGTTCATCAGGTCGGTCCAGTAGTTCACGTTCGGATAGTGCGCCGCCAGCTTTTCGATGGTGTTGACGTAGCCGACCTTGTCGCCGCTCTTGTTGTACAAGTTGGCGAGCATGCCCAGCTGGTCTTCCGACGGGGTGCGGCCGGATTTCTCCGCCGAGGCCAATTCCTGCGCCAGTTCCTTCTGCGCCTGGGTGAAATTGCCCATCGAGTAGTAATTCTGGATCAGGTAAGCGCGCAGCTTGGGATCGTTCTTGTCTTTCAGCGAGCGCTGGATGGCGGCGTTGGCCTTGCCAAAATCGCGGGCACGCATGTAGATGCCGATCAGGCCTTCTTCAAACTTTTCGCGTTCGCCTGCCGACAGCTTGCCGGAGTCGATCAGTTTTTCGAACGAACGGGCAGCAGCGTCGTTGTCGCCGGCGGCCGAGGCGGCGGCAGCGCGCACGCGTTCGATCAGATAGCCTTCCTGGGCGGTCTTGCCGCTGACATTGTCAGCGTCGCGCAGTTTGGCCAGGGCTTCCTTGTTCTTACCCTGTTTCATCAAGTTCTGTGCTTCTTGCAGCGGTTTGCCGACTTCGGCGCGCAGGGTTTCAGCGGCGTAGGCGGTCGACAGGCCGAGCACCGGGGTTGCTGCGGTAAAACCAATAGCGGCCATGGCAAGGCCGAGATGTGCGAGACGGATCTTGATCATAGAAATCTTTCAGTCAAAAAGCGACACGGCAGGGGATGCCTGCCGTGTCGGTACTGTCAATGAACGAATTACTGGAACTGCTCGTTGCCGACCATGCCAATTTTGGTCACGCCCAGGCGCTGTGCCGAAGCCATCACGCCAGCGACCGATTTATACGGTACCAGCTTGTTGGGGCGCAGATGCACTTCCGGCTGTTCCGCTTGCGCGGCCACGTTGGCCAGTTTCGCTTCCAGTGCGGCGCGGTCTGGCACGACGACGTTATCCCAGAGGATGGTGCCATCGAAGTCCACATCGATGGTCACCACAACTGGCTCGACCGTCGACGGTGGCGGGGTGCCCACCGGCATATTCAGATTGACCGTGTGGTTCTGTTTCGGAATCGTGATGATCAACATGATAATCAAGACCAACATTACGTCGATCAAGGGGGTCATGTTCATTTCCATCATCGGTTCCGGATCAGCCCCAGCAGCGGGTGAACCGACATTCATACTCATGATGTTTCCTTTTCAAATGTTGGGAATCCCCTGCTGCCAGGCCATGGTGCGCCTGGCGGCAGGGCAGGGGACTTAACCCTTGTCAGGCGGTTCCGTAACGAAACCGACCTTTTGAATCCCAGCACGCTGTGCCGTGTAGATCACCTTGCCGACGAACTCGTAGCGGGTTTCCTGGTCGCCCCGTACGTGCACCTTAGGCTGAGGCAGTTTGACTGCTTCTTTCTTGAGGAACTCGAACAGTGCATCCGTGTTATCCAGCTTGGTCTGATTCCAGTACATGTCGCCATCTTTATTGATCACGATGTTGACATCTTCTGGCGTAGGCTTGATGGCCTGGTTGGTCTCGCTCGGCAGGGAAATCTTCTGCAGTTTGAGAACCACGGGGCTTGTAATCAAAAAGATGATCAGCAGAACCAACATGATGTCGACCAGCGGCGTCGTGTTGATTTCTGACATGACTGCATCTTCTTCTCCGCTATCGGAGCCGACGCTCATGGACATGATTTATCCAATCTTTTTAGCGCCGGCAGCACGGCCAGCTTCGGAAGTCGACATCGCGCCCGAGATCAGTACCGAGTGCACGTCAGCCGAGAACGAACGGATCTCTTCCATTGCGGTCTTGTTACGACGTACCAGCCAGTTGTAACCCAGAACGGCAGGAACTGCGACAGCCAGACCGATTGCGGTCATGATCAGTGCTTCACCCACTGGGCCTGCCACTTTGTCGATCGATGCGTTACCGGTCATACCGATGGCGGTCAGCGCGCCGTAAATACCCCACACCGTACCGAACAGACCGATAAACGGTGCGGTCGAACCGACGGTAGCCAGGAACGACAGGCCATCTTGCAGACGCGATTGCACTTTCTCAACAGCGCGCTGGATCGACATGGTCACCCAGGTCGACAGGTCGATCTGCTCAAGCAGGGCGCCATCGTGGTGCTGGGTCGCCTTGGTGCCGGTTTCGGCGATGAAGCGGAATGGGCTGCCTTCTTTCAGGGTAGCCGAGCCAGCTGCGATCGACGAAGCTTTCCAGAACTTGGCCTGGGCTTCTTTGGCTTGCTTCATGATCTTCATCTGATCGATCAGCTTGGTGATGATGATGTACCACGAACCCATCGACATGATGGCCATGATGATCAGGGTAGCGCGAGGAACGAAACCACCGTTCCAGACCGCTTCGAAACCGAACGGGTTGTGCACTTCTTCCTGGGTACCTGGTGCGACAGCTGGAGCGGCTGCTGCATCGGCAGGTGCGGCGGCGGCATCGGCTGCCGGCGCTGCTGCTGCGTCAGGAGCTGGTGCAGCTGCGGCTTCGGCTGCAGGAGCGGCCGCTGGTGCAGGTGCGTCCGCGAACGCTGGGGTCGAGACCAGCGCGGCAGCTGCCGAAACCGAGAACAGGACAGCCGCCAGTACAGCGGACAAACGGGTATTCTTAAACATGCTTCCTCCAAATTTATAAAATAATCAGTTCGCTGAACAAATGACAACGAAAATCACAGTGTGAGACGAGTACTGCAGTCTCGGTTTTTACTCCAGCGTCCAGACGTACTGCATTTGCATCCACGCTTGTTCTGGCTTACCGTCGGTCAGACCTGGCTTGAACTTGCACTTACTGATACCGCTGATTGCTGCCTTGTCCAGATCGCGAAAGCCGCTAGACTTGACGATCTTGGAGTCGGCCACGCGGCCATCGGTGCCGATCAGGAACGACAGCGTGACAGTACCGGTTTCCTCGTTACGCAGGGAGGCTTTCGGCCACTCTGGTTTTGCGCACGTATTGAAATCGGCCACAGCTGCTACGCGTACCGGATTCGGATTGCCCGGAGGCGCTGCCGGTGCGGGTTGCGCAGGCGGTGCCGGAGGAGCCAGTACATTGGTCGCCGGTTTGACCGTGCTCGCGTTAGCGATCACATTTTGCTGCGGCGGCGGCTGCTGTACGTTGACTTCGACCGGCGGGATGAACGGCGGCGGAGGTGCTTTCATTTCCGGTGGTGGCGGAGGTGGCGGCACTTCCTTTGGCGGGGGAGGAGCGACCTCTTCAATAATCTTGGTCTCTACAGCGTCGGCCATCTTGGTAACCATCCGTTTGCCAAGACCGGTGACGATCCCATAGGCGAGGATGGCGTGAATGACGATGACGATGGCGATACCAGTAAAATTCTTCCCGGGATTCTTATCGTGTGAAAAATTCATGCCTGCTTTCTCCAATACCAACTCTTTTTTCTACTAAACCCACTAGCTACAGACACCAACAAGTTGGGCCGTACCCGGGACGTCGGCGAATTATACCTACATATTTTTTTCTGCACATGTCTTTTTAGCCTGTAAAACCGGTTCGATTCCGACGGCTGAAAAGGGTTTCACGCGCCCCACTTTTGCCCTGATCTGCATCAATTTGGTGAAAAATGCAAGGCATTTTGGTAGCGCTAACTCCACCTGCCCGGGATACCGGGCATTGTGCGGTTATGAGCAGGCATTTCCGTAGGAAATTTGCGCTAAATTAGTGCGACAAAACCATCGTTGTTGAACGCCTACGTGGCGCTTATAACGATCATAACGACTTTTGATAACTGGGGGCGTACGGTTGAATTGCCTGGTTGTTAACAAAAGGAATGGTGGGGCGCAAAATGAGTTGTCGCAAGGGATGGAAAAGGGGTGTTCCGTATGTTTGCCGGCAGGCGCCGAAGCAAATGATGGGAGGCGAGGTGGATGGGTGAAGTGGCAGGGTGAGATGGAACGGTAGGGCGCATCGCTGCGTAGCTACGCTGACGTTTTATGGGTCGCCGCGTTCGCGAGGATGACGCTAATCGCACGCCGTCATGTCCGTGCTTTCGATTAGTTCGCCGCTGCGCCGGGGTGCCATGGGTCCCCGCCTGCGCGGGGACATGGTGGTGACTAGCGGTTACGCTTCTCGCGCTTGCACTCCAGGCTGCTGACCACATTGCCGCTGGGATCGACCGTATCGAGCCGCACGTCGAAGCCCCACAGGCGCGCCACGTGCTTGAGCACTTCCTGCGCGTGCTGGTTGAGCGGGCGCCGCTGGAACTGGCTGTGGCGCAAGGTCAGCGCCCGGTCGTCGCGGGTGTTGACCTGATACACCTGGATGTTCGGTTCGCGGTTGCCCAGGTTGTACTGCTCGGCCAGCTGCTGGCGCACGTAGCGGTAGCCGCGCTCGTCGTGGATGGCCGAAATGGTCAGCTTCTCGTTCTTGTCGTCGTCCAGCACGGCAAAGAAGTGAAAATCGCGGATCAGCTTGGGCGACAGGTATTGGGCAATGAAACTTTCATCCTTGAAATTGCGCATGGCAAAGTCCAGCGCAGGCCGCCAATCCGTCCCGGCGATGTTGGGGAACCATTCGCGGTCTTCGTCCGTTGGCTCTTCGCAGATGCGGCGGATATCCGTCATCATGGCAAACCCCAGCGCGTACGGGTTGATGCCGCTGTAATACTGGCTGGTGGCAGGCGGCTGGTACACCACGTTGGTGTGACTTTGCAGAAACTCCATCATGAAGCCATCGCCCACCACGCCTTCCTTGTACAGCTCCTGCAGGATGGTGTAGTGCCAGAAGGTGGCCCAGCCTTCGTTCATCACTTGTGTCTGGCGCTGCGGATAGAAGTACTGGGAAATCTTGCGGGTGATGCGTACCAGCTCGCGCTGCCATGGCTCCAGCAGGGGTGCGTATTTTTCAATGAAATACAGCAGGTTTTCTTCCGGCTCGGGCGGAAAGCGCGGCACCACGACGTCGGCCACGTCTTCGTCGCGGCGCGGCACGGTGCGCCACAGGGCGTTCACTTGCGACTGGGCATATTCTTCACGCTCTTTCTGGCGTGCATTCTCCTGCGCCATCGACAACTTGGCCGGCCGCTTGTAGCGGTCCACGCCATAGTTCTGCAGCGCGTGGCACGAGTCCAGCAGCAACTCGACGGCGTCGATGCCATGACGCTGCTCGCACTCGGCAATGTAATTCTTGGCGAATACCATGTAGTCGACGATGGCGTCGGCATCGGTCCAGGTGCGGAACAGGTAGTTGCCCTTGAAGAAGGAGTTGTGGCCGTAGGCCGCGTGGGCAATCACCAGCGCCTGCATGGTCAGGCTGTTCTCCTCCATCAGGTAGGCGATGCAGGGATTGGAATTGATGACGATCTCGTAGGCCAGCCCCATCTGGCCACGCTTGTAGCTTTTTTCCGTCGACAGGAAATGCTTGCCGAACGACCAGTGGTTGTACGACACCGGCATGCCGACCGAGGTGTAGGCATCCATCATCTGCTCGGCGGTGATGATTTCGAGCTGGTTGGGGTAGGTGTCGAGGCCGAATTTTTTGGCCACGCGGCGGATTTCCTCGTGCGCATGTTCGATCAGGTCGAACGTCCATTCCGACTGCTCGGGCAGGGCGCGGGGGTGTTTCGGGTCTCTGGGCATGATGCTCTCCTGCTGAAGGCCGGGCGCGCCACCCGCGGGCGGGGCGCCGGCAACCTTACTTGGGCTGCTTCTTGAACAGTTCGCGGAATACCGGATAGATATCGGCCGGCGTCACGATCTTTTGCATGGCGAAATTACTGTGGTGGTCGCCCACTTCCGCATACTGCTCCCACAGGTTTTGCGGTGGACCGTCGGTGATCTCGACGTAGGTGTAGTACTGCACGGCCGGCATGATGGTGTTGATCAGGATCTGCTTGCACAGCACCGAATCGTTGTCCCAGTTGTCGCCGTCCGAGGCTTGCGCCACGTAGCTGTTCCACTCGCCGCTGCCGAAGCGCTCGCTGATGACCTGGGTCAGCAGGTTCAGCGCCGACGACACCACGGTGCCGCCCGACTCGCGCGAATGGAAAAATTCCTGCTCGTCCACTTCGGCCGCGGCCGTGTGGTGGCGGATAAACACCACTTCGATCTTGTCGTAGGCGCGCTTGAGGAACAGGTACAGCAAGATGAAAAAGCGCTTGGCGGTATCCTTGCGGCTTTCATCCATGGAGCCGGAGACGTCCATGATGCAGAACATCACGGCCTGGGTCATCGGCTTGGGCACCTTGATGCGGTTGCTGTAGCGCAGGTCGAACGGATCGATGAACGGGATGGCCAGCAGCTTGGTGTGCAGGTGGTGAATCAGCTTTTTGAGTTCCACCACGCGCGCGTCGTCCAGCGGCGTGCCCGTTTCCAGCAGTTCGATCAGTTCGTTTTCCGCTTCCAGCACCAGCTTGCGCGAGCTGCCGCCCACGGCGATGCGCCGCCCCAGCGCCCCTCGCAGCGAGCGCAGCACGTGGATGTTGGAGGGCGTGCCGGACATGTTGTAGCCGGCGCGCTGGTTCTTGAATTCGGTGGTGGCGGTCAGCTGGGTCTTGACCATATTCGGCAGCTCGAGATCTTCGAAGAAATAGTTCATGAATTCTTCGCGCGACAGCTCGAAAATGAAATCGTCTTCGGACTGCTGATCGCTGTTGCCGGCCTTGCCGCGCCCCGCACCCCCGCCGCCCTTGGGCCGGTTGAACTGGTCGCCTTTCTGGTATTCCTTGTTGCCTGGGTTAATGGTTTCCCATACCCCCCCATGGGCATGCCCAAAGTTGGGTTCGTTGACATCCTTGACGGGTATCGACACCTTCTCGCCGTTTTCGATGTCGGTGATCGAACGTCCCTTGATCGCCCGGCCGACCGCGTCCTTGATCTGGCCTTTGTAGCGACGCAAGAAGCGCTCGCGGTTGATCGCTGACTTGTTCTTGCCCTGCAAGCGTCGATCGATGAGATAAGTCAAAACGGGCCTCCTGCTGTAAAACCGTGCACGCACTTACTGAGATGAGCAGCCTGACCAGCAGCTTGCGCCGGTCGGCCGCACAGCGCCGAGCGCCGGCCCTGCCATGCGCCATCGGGCCGCATGGCAGGGCCGCGCCAGCGCACGCGTTACGACGACTTGCGCACCCGCAGATACCATTCGCACAGCAAGCGTACCTGCTTGGCCGTGTAGCCTTTTTCCACCATGCGCGCCACGAAATCGGCATGCTTGTTGGCGTCCTCGGCGCTCGCCTTGGCATTGAACGAAATTACCGGCAGAAGTTCCTCCGTATTCGAGAACATTTTTTTCTCGATCACGGTGCGGAACTTTTCATAGCTGGTCCACGCCGGATTCTTGCCGCCGTTGGTCGCCCGGGCGCGCAGCCCGAAGTTGACGATCTCGTTGCGGAAATCCTTGGGGTTGCTGATGCCGGCCGGTTTCTCGATCTTCTCCAGTTCGTTGTTCAGCGAATCGCGGTCGAAACTCTCGCCCGTATCCGGATCGCGGAATTCCTGGTCCTGTATCCAGAAGTCGGCGAACGTGACGTAGCGGTCGAAAATGTTCTGGCCGTATTCGGAATAGCTTTCCAGATACGCGGTCTGAATTTCCTTGCCGATGAAGTCGACGTAGCGCTGCGCCAGGTGTTCCTTGATGTACGAGAAGTAGCGCTGCTCCGTTTCGGGCGCGAACTGCTCGCGCTCGATCTGCTGCTCCAGCACGTACAGCAGGTGCACCGGATTGGCGGCCACTTCCGTGTTGTCGAAGTTGAAGACCTTCGACAGGATCTTGAAGGCAAAGCGCGTCGACAGCCCGTTCATGCCTTCGTCGACCCCGGCGTAGTCGACATACTCGTGCATCGACTTGGCCTTGGGATCGGTGTCCTTGAGGTTTTCACCGTCGTAGACCAGCATCTTGGAAAAGATGCTGGAGTTTTCCGGGTCTTTCAGGCGCGACAGGATGGCGAACTGGGCCATCATCTTCATGGTGCCGGGCGCGCACGGGGCTTTTTCCAGCGACGAATTGCGGATCAGCTTGTCGTAGATCTTGATCTCGTCCGACACGCGCAGGCAGTACGGCACCTTGACGATGTAGATGCGGTCGAGGAACGCTTCATTGTTGCGGTTGTTGCGGAAGGTCTTCCACTCCGACTCGTTGGAGTGGGCCAGCACGATGCCGTCGAAGGGAATGGCGCCGAAGCCCTCGGTGCCCTTGTAATTGCCTTCCTGGGTGGCGGTCAGCAGCGGGTGCAGCACCTTGATGGGGGCCTTGAACATCTCGACGAATTCCATCAAGCCCTGGTTGCCCAGGCACAGGCCGCCCGAGTAGCTGTAGGCGTCCGGATCGTCCTGGGCATAGTCTTCCAGCTTGCGGATGTCGACCTTGCCCACCAGCGAGGAAATATCCTGGTTGTTCTCGTCGCCCGGCTCCGTCTTGGAAATGGCGATCTGCTTGAGGATGGACGGGTAGCGCTTGACCACGCGGAATTTATTGATGTCGCCGTTGAACTCGTGCAGGCGCTTGACCGCCCACGGGCTCGGAATGGTGCGCAGGTAGCGGCGCGGGATGCCGAAGTCTTCTTCCAGGATGGCGCCGTCTTCCAGCTCGTTGAACAAGCCCAGCGGCGACTCGTTCACGGGCGAACCCTTCAGGCAATAGAAGGGCACCTGTTCCATCAGCGACTTGAGTTTTTCGGCGATCGAGGATTTACCGCCGCCGACGGGGCCGAGCAGGTAAAGGATTTGCTTGCGTTCTTCCAACCCTTGGGCGGCGTGGCGGAAGTACGACACGACTTGCTCGATGACTTCTTCGGTGCCGTAGAAATCCTTGAACGCGGGATAGATCTTGATGACCTTGTTGGCGAAGATGCGCGAGAGCCGCGTGTCGTTGCGGGTATCGATCAGTGTGGGTTCGCCGATCGCCGCAAGCATGCGTTCCGGCGCGCTGGCGTAAGTGAGCTTGTCTTTCTTGCACAAGGCCAGATACTCAGTGAGGGAATATTCCTCTTCGCGGGTACGCTCGTAGCGGGCTGCGTAGTTGTCAAAAATGGTCATATACATGTCCTTTAATGGGCTGTCACTACATCACTGTCACTGGCAGTTGGTCCACGGTCGTTCCGGCCAGGCTTGGGTCGTTGGCGTACTCCATCGAAATTCGCGCCGGGTGGGTCTGGTTCGCGTCTGATGCAACGTTGCTTGTTCAATTAAGCAGCGACGGTTATGACCAAAAAACACCTGACGATATTTGTTTTTATTCCCCTGTTTTGCACGGGGTTTTGCACTTGCTGGCAAGGTGATCTTACGCCTGTGAAATTAATTATGTGCCTAATAGTTCCGGAAGTCAAAGTAATGTCGTGTGAGCGATTGTAACTGCCTTAAGTCATTGATTCACTTGGTTTATTTCGATAAATACATACCGCTCTATCGTCGTTTTCAAGGGCGGCGATGACGCTTCGGCAAGCCCTGCACACGGTGCATTCTTTGCGCTTCGAAACAAATGCGCCGAGTTCATACAAGCCACCTTGATAGTGCCACGAACTCGTCGTCCGATGGCGCACGAAAATCGCCAAAACAGCACAAATAATCGCACCCGTGTAGCGCTGCCGGAAGCGCTTTCGAGTTTGCGCTACACTGGCCGATTAACGTCCCAACACAGAAGGAACCGCAATGCTGACCGACCGGATGCGTGAAATCGTGCAACAGATGCCTAAGGCAGAATTACACATCCACATCGAAGGTTCACTCGAACCCGAACTGATATTTGATCTTGCGCAAAGAAACGGTGTAACACTGGCCTATGCGTCGGTGGACGACCTACGCCGCGCCTACGCGTTCACCGATCTGCAATCGTTCCTGGACATCTATTACGCCGGAGCCAGCGTGTTGCTGCACGAGCAGGATTTTTATGACATGACGGCCGCCTACCTGGCGCGCGCCCATGCCGACCAGGTCCGCCACACCGAACTGTTCTTCGATCCGCAGACGCACACGGCGCGCGGTGTTCCCATCCAGGCAGTGATCGACGGCATCTGGCGCGCCTGCCAGGACAGTCCGGTCAGTGCCACCCTGATTATGTGTTTCCTGCGCCACCTGTCCGAAGAGGAAGCGCTGGCGACCTTGGAAGAGGCCATGCCCCATCTGGATAAAATTATCGGCGTGGGCCTGGATTCGTCGGAGCGCGGGCATCCGCCGGAAAAGTTCACCCGGGTATACGAACGTTGCCGCGCGCTGGGCCTGCACCTGGTGGCCCATGCCGGCGAGGAAGGTCCGCCCGCCTACATAGAAACGGCGCTCGACGTGCTGCACGTGGAACGCATCGACCACGGCGTGCGTTGCCTTGAGGATCATGCGCTCACGCAGCGACTGGCCCGCGAGCAAGTCGCGCTGACGGTCTGCCCCTTGTCCAACGTCAAGCTGCGGGTGTTCGGCGAGATGTGCGAGCACAACCTGCTGACCCTGCTCGACGCCGGGTTGCTGGCCACCGTCAATTCCGACGATCCCGCGTATTTCGGCGGCTACATCAATGCCAACTTCGAAGCCGTGTTCGACGCCTTGCCGCTGACCACCGCCCATGCGCGCACGTTGGCGCTGAACAGTTTTACCGCCGCCTTCATCGAGCCGGAGGCGCGCGCGCGTCACCACGCCGAAGTGGAAGCGTACTTCGCCACGGCCGGGGCCTGACATGCTGATGCAATCGCTGCGCATGACGATGCGCGACTGGCGCGCGGGCGAGCTGCGCTTTCTGCTGATCGCATTGGTGGTGGCCGTGTCGGCCCTGTCGGCCGTGGGCTTTTTCATCGACCGCCTGCGCAGCGGGCTGGAACGCGACGCCCACCAATTGCTGGGCGCCGACCTGCTGGTCAACGCCGATGCGCCGGTCGAGCCGGCCTGGCGCGCCGAGGCTGCCAGGCGGGGGCTGATCCTGGCCGACACCGTGGTGTTCCCCAGCATGGCGCAGGCCGGGGAGGGCGAGCAGTCGCTGGCGCAATTGGCCTCGATCAAGGCGGTATCCACCGGCTATCCCCTGCGCGGCCAGCTGAGAATCACCACCAATCCGCAGGACGCCACCACCGCCATCGGCGCGCCGACCCGGGTCACGCCTGAGCCGGGCACCGTGTGGGTCGACGCCAATATTCTCACTGCACTGAAAACCAGCGTCGGCGCCACCTTGCGCGTGGGCGACAGCCAGTTCAAGATTGCCCAGCTGATCGCCTCCGAGCCCGACCGGGGCGCCTCGTTCGCCAACTTCGCCCCGCGCGTGATGATGGCGCTGACCGACCTGCAAGCCACCGGCCTGACCGAGAACGGCGCCCGCGTCACCTACCGCATGCAGGTGGCCGCGCCGGACGTGAATGCGCGCGCCAGCGTGGCGGCGTATCAGGAATGGCTGGTGCAAAAAATCGCGCAAGACAAGGTCAAGGGCGTGCGCATCGAGTCGCTGGAAAATGGCCGGCCTGAAATGCGCTCCACCCTGGACCGGGCCGACCGCTTCCTGTCGCTGGTCGGCTTGCTCTCGGCCATGCTGGCCGCCGTGGCCGTGGCCATGGCGGCGCGCCGTTTCATGCTGCGCCACCTGGATGCGTGCGCCATGCTGCGCTGCCTGGGACTGACGCAAAATCAGGTCACGGCCCTGTACCTGATCGAATTCGTGCTGGTGGGACTGGCCGGCAGCGTGATCGGCGTGCTGGTCGGCTTCGGCGCCCACTATATTTTGCTGGAATTGATCGGCACCCTGGTGGCGACCGACTTGCCGCCCGTCTCGGCGCTGCCGGCGTTGCAGGGCGTGGCCACGGGCATGTTGCTGTTGCTGGGTTTTGCCTTGCCGCCGGTGCTGCAGTTGCGCAATGTGCCGCACAACCGCGTGATCCGCCGCGAGCAGGCGGCGCCCCAGCCGATGGCGCTGGTGACCTACGGCCTGGGCGTGCTGGCGTTTGCCGCCTTGCTGCTGTGGCAAGCGGGCGACCCCAAGCTGGCGGCCATGACGGGCGGTGGTTTCCTGGGCGCTTTCGTGGTGTTCGCGCTGGTGGGCTGGCTCGGCTTGCTGTCGCTCAAGCACCTGCGCGGCGCCGTCGACAGCCAGGCCTGGCGCTTCGCCGTCACCTCGCTGCAACGCCGTCCCGGCGCCACCGTGGTGCAGGTGGTGGCGCTGTCGCTGGGCTTGATGGCGCTGTTGCTGCTGACCGTGGTGCGGGGCGACTTGATGGCCGCGTGGCAAAGTGCGACGCCGCCGGATGCGCCCAACCGCTTCATCATCAATATCCAGCCGGAACAAAAGGCCGACGTGGAACAGCGCATCCGCGCCGCCCAGGTCGTCCAGCTGCAGCTGTACCCGATGATCCGCGGCCGGCTAACGGCCATCAACGGCGCGCCGCTGACGGCCACCACGTACAGCACCGACGACGCCAAGCGCCTGTCCGAGCGTGAATTCAACCTGTCGAGCACCAAGGACTTGCCCGAGACGAACGACATCGTGGGCGGCCGCTGGTATGTGGACGGTCCCGGCGTGGCCGAAGCGTCGGTGGAGCAGGGCATAGCCAAAACCCTGGGCTTGAAGCTGGGCGATGTGCTGCGCTTCGACATCGGCGGCACCGTGGTCGAGTCCAAGGTGACCAGCTTGCGCAAGCTGGAGTGGGGTTCCATGCGCGCCAATTTCTTCGTGATCATCAACCCCACGGCCATGGCATCGGCGCCCCAGTCGTTCATGACGGCGTTCCATCTGCCGCCCCAGTCGGCCGCGCTGACCAATTCCCTGGCGCGCGAGTTCCCCAATCTGTCGGTCATCGATGTGAGCGGCATCATCCGCCAGCTGCAGGGTGTGCTCGACCAGGTGGTGACGGCGGTGGAGTTTCTGTTCCTGTTCACGCTGGCGTCCGGCATTCTGGTGCTGTATGCGGCCCTGATGGGTTCGCAGGACGAGCGCACCCGCGAGGGCGGCTTGCTGCGCGCGCTGGGGGCGACCCGGCGCCAGCTGTCGCAGGCGCAGCTGATCGAGTTTTCGCTGGTGGGTGGCTTGTCGGGCTTGCTGGCCGCGTCCGGGGCGGCAGCGCTCGGCTGGGCACTGGCGACCTATCAGTTCAAGTTCCCATGGACGTTCAGCCCGGCGGTGTGGCTGGCCGGTCTGGTGGTGGGGGCGATCTGCGCGATTCTGGGCGGGGCGTTGGGTTTGCGTAGTGTGCTGCGCAAACCGCCGCTACAGACGTTACGGGAGGCTTAAGGGGATCACCGCGGGGTCGCCGCACCAGGCGCATTTACCCAATCGTCAACGGACAATTCTGCGGAGGGAATGCGCTTGAAGACTAAGTCGTGGGTAATCAACACCGCGTTCACCGCAGCAGCATGGGCGGCGATGAGCAAATCTAATGCCCCTAACGTCATTCCCGAATCGCTGCACCTTGCCCGCAGGTCAGCATAGCGATGTGCAACGAGTTCATCCCACGCCAGCACCTTCACTCGACGCAGGAATTCACTAACGAGTTTCGATAAACTGCGCGGATTCCCCAGCCTCGCCAAGCCATAGAGAAGTTCCGCTTGGGTGATGACCGAGACGAAAACTTCATGCGGGGCGTGACTTGTCAGGCGCAGGCGTACCTCAGGATGGCGCCCTTTTCCTTTCGGGCGTCGGTAGATCCTGCCGTTCTGCCAAGAAGTCGTCAGGTACGCTACTGCGGTCCGCCAGTGCAAAAAATTCTTCCCAAGAGGCTGGTTTCGGCGACAAAATCACGCCTGCTCTGACCGGATCTTTGCGTATGAGCACTTCGTCACCGTCAAAGTGGCACTGCTTTGGCAATCTGACGGCCTGATGTGTACCGGTAATAAAAAGTTTGGCGGTCGTGGACATGGCGGGCATCCGAGAGGTGTAGCTGCTACTTTATCTTAGACCTGTTTGGCCGCCACGTCGCACGAAGTGGATAGAATGGCTTACCTGATCACGATCAAGCCACCGCCTCCCGCTCGCGCAGGAACTGCGCGAACGGCCGCGCCGGCTGCTCCAGCTCGCCCGGCGCCAGGGCGAACAAGGCCCAGTAGTAATCCTGCGCGCCCTTGCACAGCTGGGCCGGCGCCGTGTGCTTGTGCCAGCCGCTGGAAAAGGCTTGCGAATACATGCCGTCCCCCTCGCGGAAATACGGAATGATGCAGCGCTCGCGCAGGGCCGCCAGCAGCGACTCGGGCGCGTCGTTGTCGCACGCCATCTCGTAGTGGGCGTTCATGCTCGCTTCCGTCTCCACCACCAGCAGCTGGGCCTTGCCCTGGCTGTCATACATCAACATCCCTGACGGGTTGGGGAACAGGTAGTACTCGACGATCTGCTCGCGCGCCAGGATGTCGCGCACCACGGCGCTGAACACGGGATCGCTGACGAAGCGGTAATTGTGCACCGCCAGCAGATCGCGCAGCGGGTCGGAGCGCGCCGCGAAGTATTCCTGCTGCAAGGCGAGGATTTCCGTTTCCAGCTTGTCCAGCGCGTTGTCGTCGCTCTTCTTGATATAGCGGTCGATCAGGCCCCGGTTGAAGGCGTCGACCGCCACTTTCTCGTCGGCCACGCCGGTAAACAAGATCTTTTTACACGGCAAGTGACGCAGCGCTTCGCACAGCTCCACGCCGTTCATCTGCGGCATCGAGTAATCCACCACCAGCACCGACGGGGTCAGGAAGCGCTGCGGCTGGAAACTGATGCGGTGAATCTGGTCCACGTCGAAGGCCACGTTGCACTGCTCGGCGGCGCCCGGATAGGTGTCGAAGCTGGCGCACAGCGTCGCGTCCGGCGCGCCGGCCTGCCCGGACAGCCAGTCCAGCGCGCTGCGGGTGTCGTGAAACGCCTTGCTGGCCAGCGACGGATCGAGCTGGAACGACAGGCTGCGCAGGAAGGTGTCGCTGTCGTCGATGAGCACGGTCAGGCTGGGATGGTGGTAGATCGGTAAATGCATGGCGGAGTCTCGGCAGGGGATTGCTCGGTGGTGCTGCGCGCGGGCGGCGCGGCGAGTAAGGGGAATTCGATCACGAACATCGTGTAGGCCGACTCGCGCGACAGGCAGCGGATGCGGCCCTGCCAGGCGTCGACGATTTCCTTGCACAGCGCCAGGCCAATGCCGGAGCCGGCGCTGGCGGGATAGCTGTAGAAGCGCTTGAAGATCAACGGCAGCTGCTGGGCCGCGATGCCGCAGCCGGTGTCGATGAACAGCAGGCGCGGCTGGGCGCGGCGGCCGTCGATCAGAATGCGGATGCGGCCCTTGCCGCCCCGGTGCAGGGCCTTCTGGGCGTTGCGCAAGAGATTCAACAGCACCACCACGGTCAGGTCGTAGGTGCCGGCAAAGGCGAAGTCGCCGCGTACTTCCACCTTGACGGCGGCGCGCTGGGCGTCGGAGGCGAACGGATAGCGCGCGATGACGCCCTCGACGGCCTGCTGCATCGACACCGTTTCGCTGGCCACCAGCGGCGCGTTCACCGCCGTGGCCGACAGCAGGAACAGGTCGATCATGTGGTTCATGTGGCGCACTTCGTGCTGAATGCGCGCCATGGCGTCGATCATGGCATGGCGGTCGGCCTCGCTGGCATCGGCGCCCTTGCCCAGCCGGCGCGTGATGCCGCGCACATTGGCGTCCACGCTCAGCAGCGGGGTGCGCAGTTCGTGCGACACCGTCGCCAGGCCATGGGCCATGCCCGCCAGTTTCTCCTGCGCCAGCACGCGCCGGCCCACCTTGGCCGCCGACACCACGACGATGGTGAAGCCGTACAAGGGCAGCTGCTCCAGCACCTTGTGGCTGAGCAGGAAGGCGGGGTCGTCGACGGCGGCGAACAGCAGGCAGGCGGCGGCCACCCCCGTCAGACACGACGCGGCGGCCCAGCGCGCCGGAAAGTGGAACAGCACGGTCACGCCGATCAGCACGGTCTGGGCCCATACGGGCGCGCCGTGGTTCATCAGGTACATGAAGGTGAAGAAGAACGGCAGCACGTAGGTGACCGCGGCAAACAGGTAGACGGCGCGCCAGCGCGGACTCATCAGCCGGTGCGCCCACGGTCCCGGCAGGCACAGCAGGGCGCCCAGCAGGCGCAAGCCCAGGTGCTCGTATTCCTGCGGAAACCAGTAAGTCCACACCACGTAATACGCCGGCATGCCGATGCAGCCGATCCAGCCCAGCAGGATGAAGCGCCAGGTGGCGTGGTCGTGCTTGCGTTCCTGACGCAGCAGCCAGTGCAACAAACTCTGGCGGACCGAGCGCGTCGCGATGCTCAAGGTCTGCCCCACCGTGCCCGCGCGTATGACCATGCCGTTGCCAAGTCCCTAAGAAGGCAAAGCACGCCGGTCATGGCGAAGCCGCGCTTGCTCGCACACATTGAAAAAACACCAAATCCTATCGTGTAACAAATTGACATAGCTCAATTTGATCTAGATCAACAAAAGGTCATGTTAACGCATTGACAACTGGTTGCAGCAGAAAATGAATATTTTTTTCCTGGAGAAATCATGTTGCTTGCTGCAAATCAAAATGGCCCACGTAAAACTGCTGAACAAACCATGCCGCCGTTCGTTACGCGGCGGATGGATGATCACTATATTACTCGCGTTGAACAATTGCTAGGCGGAGAGCATTTACATGTTTGGCAGCAGCCGGGGCCGGATGCATTGATGTTGGCTGGTAACGATTACCTGTGCATTTCGGGCGAGCGCAGCTTGCTCGACGCCCAGGCCCGCTGCCTGGGCGGGGCCCCGGCCGGCATGCTGATGTCGTCCGTCTTTCTGCAGCAAGGCAGCACCCAGCACCGGCTGGAGGCCAAGCTGGCCGCCTTCATGGGGGCCGAAGACGGTGTGCTGGCGCAGTCCGGCTGGGCCGCCAACGTGGGCCTGATCCAGACCATCGCCGAGCCGGGCGTGCCGGTCTACCTCGACATGCTGGCGCACGCCTCGCTGTGGGAAGGGGTGCAGTCGGCTGGTGCCACCGGGGTGGCGTTCATGCACAACGACGTGGCCAACCTGGCGCGCCAGCTGCAGCGCCACGGGGCCGGCATCATCGTCGTCGACGCCCTGTACAGCACCAACGGCAGCGTCGCGCCATTGCTGGAGATGGTCGAGCTGGCCGAGCGCAGCGGCAGCATCCTGATCGTCGACGAATCGCATTCGCTGGGCACGCACGGCCCGCGCGGGGCCGGCCTGGTGGCCGAACTGGGCTTGCAGGAGCGGGTGCACTTCCGCACCGCGTCGCTGGCCAAGGCGTTCGCCGGCCGCGCCGGGTTTCTCACCTGTTCCAGCCACTTCAAGGGCTATTTTTTGTCCAGTTCGCGCCCGGCGATCTTCAGTTCCTGTCTGCTGGAGCACGAGCTGGCCTGGTTCAACGCCGCGCTGGACTTCATCGCCGCGGCCGACCAGCGCCGCGCGGCCCTGCACGCCACCGCGCACACCGTCCGGGAAGGGCTGCGCGCACTGGGCTACAACGTCAGCGACGGCACCGAGCAGATCATCGCCCTCGAAGCGGGCACCGAGCCGCAGGTGCTGGCACTGCGCAAGGCGCTGGAGCGGCGCGGCGTATACGGGGCGGTGTTCTGCGCGCCGGCCACGGCCAAGAACCGCGCGCTGGTGCGCCTGACCTTGAACAGCGGGTTGAGCGCGGCGCAGGTGGCCCATCTGCTGGCCGCGTGCGCCGACATGCGCGACGAGCTGGATGTGGAAAGCTGGTCGTCCACGCGCCGGCGGCGCCGCCTTACGCTGGTCTAGCCATCACGCCGTGGCCAGTGCGCAGGCTGGCCCGGCGCTCCCGTTGCCGGCTTCGGTACGCTATCATGACGGCCATGACTGCCTCCGACACCCCGCCGCAAACCCTGTACGACGTCATCGGAGGCCAGCCGCGCGTGCGCGAGCTGGTCGACCGGTTTTACGACCTGATGGAGCTCGAGCCCGAGTTCGCCGGCATCCGTGCGCTGCACCCGCCGTCGACCGAAGGCTCGCGCCAGAAGTTCTATATGTTCCTGTCCGGCTGGATGGGCGGCCCCGACCTGTTCGTCGAACAGTACGGCCACCCGCGCCTGCGCGCGCGCCATATGCCGTTCGCCATCGGCACCAGCGAGCGCGATCAGTGGCTGCGCGCCATGGCCTGGGCCATGGAAGACGTCGGCATCGAAGAGTCGCTCCGCGTGCGCTTGCTGGAGTCGTTCTTCCAGACCGCCGACTGGATGCGCAACAAGGCGGATTAATGACGCAGATTGAATTTGGTCTCCTGCTGGTCGTCGCGCTGCTGGTCGCCATTGGCGTGGCGCTGCAAGTGCTGCTGCTCATGCGCGGGCGCGCCGGCGACGGCGCCGAACTGGCGGTGCGGCGCGAGCTGCAGGCCACGCGCCAGGAGCTCTCCAGCAGCCTGGCCCAGTACCAGGGCGCCGCCGTGCAGCAGCTCGACGGCATGCGCCAGCAGATCCACATGAATGCCACCAGCGGGCGCGAAGAGCAGGCCGCGGCCCTCAAGCGGCTGGCCGATTCGCTCAATCAGAACCTGGTCGCGCTGACCGAATCGAATGCCCAGCGCATTCGCGATCTGCAGACCGATAACGGCGCGCGGCTGGAAGAGATGCGCAAGACGGTCGATGAAAAGCTCCATGCGACCCTGGAAACGCGCCTGTCCGAATCGTTCCGCCAGGTGTCGGAACGGCTCGAGCGGGTGCACCAGGGCCTGGGCGAAATGCAGCAGCTGGCCATCGGCGTGGGCGACCTGAAGCGCGTGCTCACCAACGTCAAGACGCGCGGCACCTGGGGCGAGGTGCAGCTGGAAATGCTGCTCGAGCAGGTGCTGACGGTCGACCAGTATGCCAAGAACGTCGAGACTATCGCCGGCTCCGGCGCGCGCGTGGAGTTCGCCATCAAGCTGCCCGGCCAGATCGAGGGCGGCGCGCCGGTGTGGCTGCCGGTCGACGCCAAGTTCCCCAAGGAACAGTATGAACGGCTGGTCGACGCGGCCGAGCGGGCCGACGCCGACGGCGTGGCCTTGGCCGGGCGCGAACTGGAACGGGCCGTGCGCGGCGAGGCCAAGACCATCTGCGACAAGTATGTGTCGCCGCCGCACACGACCGATTTTGCGATCCTGTTTTTGCCCACCGAAGGCTTGTATGCCGAGGTGATGCGCCGGCCCGGATTGGCCGACGATCTGCAGCGCACCTTGCGCGTGTCGATCGCCGGGCCGTCCACCTTGTCGGCGTTGTTATCGAGTTTGCAGATGGGCTTTCGCACGCTGGCGCTGGAGAAGCGCTCGTCCGAGGTGTGGCAGGTGCTGGGCGCGGTCAAGACCGAGTTCGGCAAGTTCGGCGACGTGCTGCAGCAGACCAAATTGACGTTGGAAAAGGCGGCCAAGAACATTGAGAGCGCGGAGGTGCGCAGCCGCCAGATGGCGCGCAAGCTCAAGTCGGTGGAGGCGCTGCCGAGCGAAGCCGCGCAGCTGATGCTGGGGCCGGATTTGGGGGAGGGAGAGTAGGGGAGTGAGGAAGTGGGAAAGTGCTGAAGTACTGAAGTGCCGAAGTGAGCAAGTTCAGAGTGCGACAACCCGCTTGCACCGTTGCCCTTAAAACCGTCATCCTCGCGAAGGAGGGTGTCGCGAAAGGTACCGTAACTCTAGGCCACCAACTTCAAAACCGTCATTCCCGCGCATGCGGGAACCCATGCTGAGCCGGCTTCCATAGTGCTGCATGCTCAGCATGGGTCCCCGCTTTCGCGGGGATGACG